>CALXON010000193.1 GCA_944389985.1 uncultured Spirochaetaceae bacterium
CCGCTCCTCAAGATCGATCATGCTCGGTGTCGCAGGATCTTCAATCCTCATGACAATGGCCGGCGGACAGTATCCGTCAATAGCCATTCCTGCAGTCGCATTCAAGGAGGTCTGTGATGAAATGGACATCAACAGGGCAGTCCTTGCCAGAATGCTTGCCGATACAGGTGTCGTTCTCGGTTCTGTAGTTCCATGGAACGCATGGACACTCGGTCAGGGAGTCGTCCTCGGAGGCATCTCTGTCTACGAGATCATTCCGTACAACTTCCTCGCGTTCGTATGTCCGATAGTCGCGATCATATTCAATTTCCTCGGCATCGGATTCTTCCATAAGGATGAGGAGGTCAAATACCACCTTATCTGGAGGAGAAAGAAATAAGTAATCCTGCTGCCGTGGATTCTTTCAGATGAAGCGGCAGCTTCGCATTTGACACATGTTCTGTATTGTGTTAGTGTCCCTTTTGAACTGAGGAAATGATTTTCCTCCTTTCCGGGCAATAGCGCAGGGGTTTAGCGTACAAGTCTGGGGGACTTGGGGTCGGCGGTTCAAATCCGCCTTGCCCGATAGAGGACGGAGGGAGTATGGATGAAATTCTTCTTTCTGTCAGCAATCTCAGTATAACTATAGGAAAGGAAGAGGCTGTGAGGTCATCTTCCTTTTCTGTTTCAAGAGGCTCCGTGACGGCGCTTGCAGGTGAATCGGGATCAGGTAAGAGCCTGACCGCCTTGGCGATAGCAGGCCTCTTGCCGTCTTCTGCCACAGTCAGTGGCAGCATCATTTTCGATGGTTTCCCTCTGACAACATGGGAAGGAATCAGGGGAAGAAAGATCGTGCTGATGCTTCAGAGCGCGTCAGAGGCGCTCAACCCCGTTTACAGGATCCGGGAACAGGTGAGGAAGGTCCTCAGCATGAATGACAGGGACTCATCGGATGAGCATGTGATGGAGCTTCTCTCCTCCGTGGGAATCGCGGATGCCTCTGAAAAATATCCGCATGAGCTTTCAGGGGGGATGCAGCAGCGCGCTCTACTCTCGATGGCTATGGCCGCAGAGCCTGAGCTTCTCATAGCCGATGAGATCACATCATCACTCGATGAGGACAATGCGGACATGATGCTGCGCCTTCTTGTCCGTCTGGCATCGGAGCACGGAAGTTCGGTGCTCTTCATCACCCATGATCTTCCGCTTGCCGCAAGATATGCCGGGAGGATAGCTGTCATGCACGCAGGGACAGTTGTGGAGGAGGGTGACACCGGTGATGTCCTCTCATCTCCCGGACATCCTTACACGAAGCTCCTGATAAGATGCTCCTCCCTTGAGAAGGACAGTGACGGCAGCCTTCTTGTGATAAACGGGATCATGCCGTCTCCAAGGGACAGGATCCGGGGCTGTTCATTCTCATCCCGCTGCCCCGTGTCCATTCCGGCATGCTCTTCAGTCAGTCCTCCTCTGAGGATTTCCGGCAGTCATCTCTGGAGGTGCGTCCATGAATGAGATCATGCGCGTTGAGAATCTGTCGAAAAGCTATGGAGATAAGCTTGTGCTTGACTCCGTGTCATTCTCTCTGGGGGCGGGAGAGCATCTTGGAATCTCGGGCCGTTCAGGCTCGGGTAAGACCACATTGATGAAGTGCATCATGCGCCTCATATCCCCTGATTCAGGTCATATATATCTTGATGGAGAGGAGATCACATTCCTGAAGGGAAAGCGCCTTTGTGCCATACGTCCCAGAATGCAGATGATCTTCCAGAATCCCGGGGAGACACTGAATCCGAGAATGAAGGTAAGGGACATCATACTTGAGGGTGCGCGGTACCATCACATGACAGATGGAGGGGAGGAGATGCTTCTGTCAGAGCTACTTGACGGAGTCAGCCTCAGGAAAGATGACCTGGAGAAAAGACCGGGAGAGCTCTCGGGCGGAGAGAAGGCGAGGGTTGCCATCGCCCGTGCTCTCGCGCTGCGCCCGGAGGTCCTCATCACGGATGAGATCACATCATCCCTCGACGCATCGCTCCGCTCCGGAATTCTATCCCTCCTTTCCTCCCTGAACTCTGCTATGATAGTCATAAGTCATGACATGAAGGCTCTTGAGTACGTCTCTGAGAGAATGCTTTTTATGGATGGAGGCAGAATCTATGATAGTGATAGCAGGTAGTCCCAGAAAGGGAAGATATTCGGACAGGATCGCATCACATTTCGCAGAGCTTACAGGTTCATCCCTGATCTTTGCGAGAGATCTCAATGTAGGACCATGCAGAGCATGTAATTACTGCAAGGGAAAGGGGGATGGTGAATGCATCCAGAAGGATGACATGGGGAAAGTCATCAACAGCATCATGAATGAGGACGGTATCGCTCTTGTCTCTCCTGTGTACTGGTGGCAGACCACCGGCCAGATCAAGCTCGTGATCGACCGTCTGTACTCAATCAGGGAGGGAGCTCTCAGGGGAAAGAGACTCGTTGTCATCATGAACGGAGAGGCAGAGGCTTCAGATGCTGAGTACAGGATACTCCGTGAGCAGTTCTCGGAGATGGCCTCATACCTTGGCATGGAGTACAGCTTCCTTGGAGTCGGAACACCGGAAGGCAATGAGGATGCTCTTGAAGCGGCACTGAAGGCTGCTGGAAACCTTGCACTTACTGTAAAATAGTATTTATTTTAGCAAATAAATTATTTTGTAATTATATTGTTATAAATTAATAAAAATTAAATATCGATATAATAACAATATATTGTACAGCCTTTGCTTGACAATGGGTATCACATTGTGCAAAGTGTAACCAACGGAGTGCATATGCAGAGCGGAGTGATTGATGGCATCCTCTCTATAGAGGATGAGGCGGCAGGAATCATAGAAGATGCACAGAAGAAAGCCGGCGAGATCGTGGCTTCAGCAAATGACAGAGCGGCAAAAGCCGTCTCAGAGGCCCTCGAGGAAGCAAGAAGCAGAGGGCAGCAGGATGTGGATGCTGCGGAAAAACTCCTTGAATCACATCTGGCAATGTATGAGGATGAGAAGGCTCGTATCCTCTCCGGAGAGGCCCATGTAAGTCCTGATGTTCTGGACAGGGCCGCAGGAAGGATAGTCGACCGTATTCTCAGGGTATCCGTACAGGGAGAGAGATGAGCAGGGTTTCTGATTACGCCTATATAAACGCGAGGCTCAGGGCGCGTATAGGCATCATGCGCTCTTCCGCGATCATCGATGAGATGATCAAGGCTCCGAACCTCGTCGAGGCTGTCGCAAAGCTTGACGGCACGAGGCATCAGCACATCGCGGAGGTATACAGAAGCACGGGAGATCTTGAGGCTGCCGAGCTCTCGCTGATCGAGGAGCAGGTCCAGTCATGCCGTGCCATTGTCCAGTACCTTCCTTCCGGGAGTTCCTCATTCCTGACTGTCCTTCTTGAGAAGACGGAGATAGAGAACCTCAAGACAGCCATAAGGGTATGGTACTCGGCAGCTGTCATGGGACACAGCATCTCAAGCCGTTCCAGATACATATGCAGAATGCTGATCGTCCATCCGATAGACTATGACAGGATCATCAACGCATCATCCTATCAGGATATACTGAGTGCTGTCAGCGGAACACCGTACAGGGATGTTCTCTCAGCATTCAATATGGAGAGGCTCACATCAGAGGGGCTTTTCCCTCTGGAGACAGCGCTTGACCATCTCTGGTTCAGGAATCTCCAGGATGCCATAGACAGGCTTCCGCAGGTGGACAGGAAGCTTGCGTCGTCGGTATACGATGTTGATGTCGACCTGAAGAACATACTGATGCTTGTCCGCTACAGCTATTATTACCATCTGGATGGAAAGGAGCTTGCCTCCGTCCTCATTCCGATGGGATACATAGCGAAAGCTGCAGGGAAGCGCAGCGTGCTCCAGTCAGATGATCCGATTTCGGCGCTGAAGGAGATCGTGCAGCGGCGTTATCCGCAGATAATTGATGAGATTGAACATATAAGGCGGACAGCCGATGATTTCACGACGATGGAGGAGAATGCCAGACAGATCATGCTTATAGAGAAGTATCTCGGTGAGAGACGCCAGAAGGCGTATCAGCGCCTCCTTCTCGGTAAGCCGTTCTCAATCGGAGTCGTGCTGTCATATTTCTTCCTCGAGAGACAGGAGGACAGCCTCATTCAGGCTGTGCTGTCAGCAAAGAGCTACAGCTGGGACGAGGGGAAGATAAGGGAGGCTTTGGGCTTATGAGCATGTTTACCCAGAAGATGAAAATGCTTACTGCGGTTGTCATGGAGAAAGACAGGGACAGTGTCGTGAGGGCGCTTCTGAAGAAGGGAGTCATGGAATTCGTTCATATTGACGCCCTTCCTGCGGACAAGATGGCAAAGCTCTCATCTCACGCATCCTCAGTCCCCCGTGCGGCCCTTACAGATATGAGATCGAGGATCGAGACACTCCTGAGAGAGGCCGGTGTCCAGCTTCCTGACATAGACAATGTCGACATAGACGCACTGCCTCAGCTGGACATGGAGTCATACAGGAGGTTCCTTGACAGGCTCTCAGGCTCGCTCCAGACGATAAGGACAGAGCAGAAGGAGCTTAACGAGAAGCTTCTGGAGTACCGTGAGATACAGCGTTATGCGGCAGAGTCAAAGGACGAGTATCTTGATCTCCGCACAGGAATCATCACACATGGCAGCGTGAAGGATCTTGTCTCCAGACTCTCCATCATCGGAGGAGTGTTCCTCTTTGATGAGACTCCGTACATCTCACTCACGCTCAGAAGGGATTCACAGCGTGTGTCCGATCTTCTGGATAAGTTCGGATGGGCAGAGGATCCCGATCCGGAGACTCAGAAGAACGCCCTTCCGGAGGCTCTCGGCAAGACAGATGAGCTTATCAGGGAGATAGACTCGAAGCTCTCCTCGCTCTCTGCTGATGCGAAGGCGAAAATCAGGGAAAGCAGCGACAAGCTGATCCCGATGTGGACTAATGTCCGTGTCCATGAGCTCTGTGAGCATGTTGAGTCATGCTTCTCATACACCAAGAATACGACGCTCTTCTCAGGCTGGGTGCCTGCAGAGTATGCCGACGACATCTCTAAGATAATCTATGACACCACGAAGGGTGTATCTATTGTTGAGTGGACCGACGGTGACGATCTTCCAAGGGAGGAGGTTCCTGTCGCCATGAAGAGCTCAAAGATACTCCGTCCGTTCAGGAAGATGGTCGACAACTACGGTACACCGGAGTACGGTTCGATAAATCCTGCTCCATTCACCGCTGTCGCATATAT
>CALXON010000194.1 GCA_944389985.1 uncultured Spirochaetaceae bacterium
AGGTCAGCCCTGAACAGGGATCACACCGAGCTCCTCGAGTTTTGCGGCAACACCGTCATGATCATTGTCTGGAGCATGATGGGGATAGCGTCTTCTGAGGTCCTCAGGGGCATTCCCCATCAGAAAGCCGTACCCGACCTCCTCTATCATCCCGACATCTACATAGCTGTCACCGAAGGCAGCAGCATCGGAGAGAGGAATTGAGAGGATTGAGGAGAGTGTCCTTACTCCCTCAGCCTTCGAGACACCGTTCTTCATTATCTCAATGTAAGTATCGGAGGAACGGACGATGGAGTATGCGGGGAACACCGACTTCAGGTCATTCTCGACTACCACGGCTCTTCCTGCATGGCACATCAGCATTATCTTGCAGATACCGTCTGGAACAGAACAGGAAGATCCCTCCGTCGCCCTGACCTTGACAACCTCTTCCTCGAAAACGACCCTGCTGTCACTTCTGTCCTTAACGATCCAGTCCTCTGCCGTGTAGATGGACCATGCTGTATCGGGATGCCTGTTCTCCACATATTCCACTATGCGGCGGGACTCATCACCCGTCATCGAATTCTCAAAGAGAATACGACCTTCATCGTCCTGTATGAGCGCACCGCTATAGGATATGACAGGGCCGGAGAAGCCTCCTTCAGCCCTTACAGGCTCAATACATGCAGGCCCCCTTGCGGAGACAAGCACGAACGGAACACCATTCTTCTCAAGTGCCCTGACAGCCATGATGGTACGTTCAGACAGTCTGTGATCAGAGTCGAGTATCGTACCGTCGATGTCACAGAAGACAATCCGGACCATCTCAGCTGCGTTTTGTCGTGCGGCGGCGTGTTGCCGTTGTCTTCTTCTCAGGAGCAGCCTTCGCGATCTCCTCAGCCTTTACCTGATCGATCTCCTCCGGAGCCTTCTTCACATCCGCAGGAAGCGGGCAGTTGCGGCTTCCCCACTTTATATACGCACCATAACGTCCGCGGAGCAGTTCAAGAGGCTCTCCGTCAAGATCGGAGAACTTCCTGATGAGATTCCTCGGGGCTCCATTCTCAATGGCTCCTGCCCTGGCGATGATGGCATCCGCATCAACGCTGAACGGATCCTGTACCGATATGTTCTGTCCCTTGTACTGTGCATAGACACCATATGGTCCGGATACGAGCATTACATCATTGCCATCTGCATCCTTACCGAGTGACTTTGGAAGGGTGAAGAGGAAACGGATCATCTCCGGAGTATAGTACGAAGCACTGTTCTTCCTGACCTTGTTGACGATCTTGCCGTCGCTCTCCCTCCTGAAATACTCACCGAAGCGACCGCTCAGAAGGTAGATGTCATCAACAACAGGCTCTGTAGCATTAAGCGGAGGGAAGAGTATTGTCTTCGCATCCTCATCGGTGAATGTGCCCGGGAAGTACTTCAACTGATCGATTGAAGCCATCCTGTCCTTCCCTTTCTCCTTGTCGAATGAATCGGAGAGAAGATATGGACCGAACTTTCCGATCTTCACGGCATATTTCACGACCTGTCCCTCATCTGTGGTGAACTCATATGAAAGTCCGGGAAGCACAAGATTCTTAACATCTGAGCGTCTTGAGTTCATAATCGCATTCGAAAGATCCTTCTCAAGACCAGGAAAACCATCATGTCCCTTCCAGAAATCATCAAGGAACTCCTGCTTGGACTCTGAGCCGTCTGCTATCTTATCCAGTCCGGCCTCCATCTCGGAGGTGAATCCATAGCCTATGTAGACAGGGAACATTCCCTCGAGGAAGGAGTCGACGAAGAATCCGGTGAATGTGGGAACAAGCTGCTGGTTCTTCCTCACGACATACTTCCTGTCTATCAGTGTCGAGATAATAGTGGCATAGGTTGAAGGTCTGCCGATGCCCTCGCTCTCAAGTTTCTGTACAAGTGTAGCCTCATTGAATCTCGCAGGCGGCTCCGTGACATGATCCTTTACCGATGCGCTGCTGCATGTGACAAGGCTCTTCTCAGGGTCGAGTGACGGAAGCACTCCTTCCTCGCCCTCCTCATCATCCTCCGTGTCCTTCGCGACCTCATAGAGTTTCAGGAATCCCGGGAAGACGATCGAAGTGCCAGAAGCTGAGAGCGTGTAGCGTCCGGAACGGAATCTGGCTGACACAGAGCTCTTCTCCGCCTCCCTCATCTGGGTTGCCAGTGTCCTTCTCCAGATAAGCGTATAGAGCTTCAGCTGATCACCCTGAAGACCTGTCTCCTCCGGACGGCGGAACTTGTCTCCCGCAGGCCTTATGGCTTCATGGGCTTCCTGAGCGCTGTCACTTGTGGCCTTGTAGTTGCGTGGCTTGTATGAAAGATAGTCGTGACCGAAGAGCTCCTCGACCTGAGCTCTTGATGCATGGATGCACTCCTCTGAGAGTGTCGGAGAGTCGGTACGCATATAGGTGATGAAACCATTCTCATAGAGTGTCTGCGCGATCGACATGATCTCCCTGACTCCTTTGTGGAGTTTTCTCGACGCATCCTGCTGGAGAGTGGAAGTTGTGAACGGTCTTGCGGGGCTCTGTCTGGAATCCCTGTGCGTTATGCTCTCTATCTTTATCTCGGAAGATGCGATCTCCTCTGCTATCGTTTCGGCTGCTGCATGATCAAGGACAGACACCTTTCCAGTAAGCTCTCCTGTCTCCTTGTCAAAGCTCTTGGAAGTAGCTACCGGAACATCGTCAATTGCAGAGAGGACTGCAGGGAATGTCGAGCCTTCAGAAGAGAGTACGGTCTCGACTGATGAATAGCCGGAGGAGGAGAATCTCATTCTGGTCTTCTCCCTCTCGACGATGAGCTTGAGACCGGGGGACTGGACTCTTCCTGCGGAGTACTTTCCTCCGAGTTTCCTGCTTATTATGGGAGAAATGCCGTATCCCTGAAGACGGTCGACAGCACGCCTCGCCTCCTGAGCATGGACAAGATCCATATCGATCTCGCGGCAGGAAGAGAAGGCGTTCGTGATCGCCTGTCTGGTTATCTCATGAAAGACCATGCGGAAGACAGGGCACTTTGGCTTCAGCTGATTATACAGGTGCCAGGATATCGATTCACCCTCGCGGTCCTCATCAGTTGCAAGTATGAGCTGTTCCTTGTCTTTGAGTGCCTTCCTCATCTCGGAAAGCACCTGCTTCTTATCTTCTTCTATCTCGTACTCAAGCTCGTAGCCGTTGTCGATATCAACACCGAACCTGCTGCCTTTTGGATCGGTTGCAAGCTCGACCACATGCCCCTTTGATGCCATCACAGTGCATGTCGACGGCAGATACTTCCCTATTGTCCGGGCTTTAGTAGGCGACTCGACTATGATAAGAGTCTTCTTGCCTGTATCCGCTATCAAGAGGGACCTCCTAGATCTCTGTCAAAATAAACGCATCTCCTTCTCCCGGATTCGGATTATGGAACAGTACGCTCTTCGCGAGACTGCTTTCTGACGTTGTCGTGAACGACATCTTCCTCAGACCATCTTCAATATAAAGATTGTACGTTGTCTCCGTATCCACGGTAATGCCGAATGCGCTTGTCTGAATGTACGCAGAAGTCGAATCGTAGTCAATCACAATGCGGTCAACACGCCAGCGTGACGGCTTGAATATAGATGTGTTGAAGCGTTCGGCATTCTCCCTGTAAGCAGTTCCGATACGACCGTCATCATCATAATCCACCCAGTTTCCGGATTCCGGAGAACAGAGATCGAAGAGAGGGAATATCCTGAGTTCTGATCCGTCATCATTCTGAAGATACATCTCAAGATACTGTCCGTAGACATCATCAACCTTTGTGGCAAGTCTGACGCTGAAGTGCTTCATGCGTCCTTTGTTATCATCGTCTGTCTTGTTGACCCACTCGTACACACCATCCCATGATGTGGTGGAACATGTGACCCACTCCGCGTCCAGATCGGCGTTGTCAGCTGTACGCGCAGCCACGCAGATATCATAGCTGCCATTGGAATTCAGTCTTGTGACAGTGAATGAACGCACATCGGAGGGAAGTCTGGCGACGGATTCACTTCCGTTATAGATATCATAATAGACAGCACCCTCAACCTCGTTCCATGAAAGACCAATGGATGTCGGAAATGATTCTGCCTTGACGGACAGTGCCGATGCAGAGAGGGCGAAAACCATCGCAAAGAGAAGATAACATACAGAAATAAGCCTTTTTGTCATTTAACTCACCTAACCTCCTTAACTATCACAAAGGATGCGCGTTGTCTACTCTGCTCTGATAGATTATCCTTTCCATATGAGAAAAGCAGCGGTAACAATTCTTCTAGCAATGATGCTGGCATCATGCACGGTGACTGAATCAATAACACTGGACAGCCAGAGCGGTCTTGAAAGTGTTTCAGACATAAAGGCCGAAGAGTTCTTCGTCTCCGTCCTCGAGGACTTCGCGGAGTTCCTCCCGGAGAACGGCAAATCGATAATGGACAGCTCCGTAGAGAGCTTCGCAGGTCAGCTTTCCGAAAAGGATGGCGTGACAGCGGCTTCCTATGAGAAGACAGGAGAGAACACATATCTCCTTTCCTTCTCCGCCTCTGATATAGACACTGTACTCTCATCGTTCGGGGCTGCTGAGCAGAGTCTCATAAAAAGGGATGAGAAGAGCTTCTCCTTCTATCTTGATATCGCGAACTACCCTGAGCTGAAGACGATTGTCCCGTTCCTGGCAGATCCTAACTTCGAGGTGTATGGACCGGAATACAATCAGGGAATGAGCGAGGCTGACTATCTTGATATGATCTACTTCCTTCTCGGAGAGGAAGGTCCTGATGCGATATCCAACGGAAACGTGACGATAAACCTCACAGTTCCGGGAACAGTGACAGAGACAGTGAATGCGGAGAAGGTATCGGACAACACGATCTCATACTCCTTCCCTGTCATCTCCTTCCTGCTTCTCTCAGAGCCGCTCTCATTCTCGGTACAGTGGGAGTGATGAGATAAGATTATCTGAATACTGCCGGAGCGATCCGGCATTTTTTGATGAAAAATCCCGGTCGATGACCGGGACCATTGCTGCCTGTACACCTTCTGTTTTGAGGGCAGCCGTCAGAAGGCGCTTCCAGAAGAGAGCTGGTATGGAATGAGGCTCTTCTTCTTTCTCTCTCCGGTATGTGGCCCGGAAAGGCGGCATTATCAATGAAGACTTTTACTTTGAATAGAACTCAACGACGAGCTGGTCGTTAACCTGTACAGGAATCTCTGATCTCTCAGGAAGTCTTACGAACTTTCCGGAGAACTCCTCCTCATTTCTCTCGAAATAAGGGAGATTGAAGGACGGGTGTCCGAGGAAGCAATCCCTGAAGTGCTCATTGGTTCTTGACTTCTCCTTGAGGGAGATGACGTCGCCAACCTTGATCTGATACGACGGGATGTCAACCTTCTTTCCGTTCACAAGGATGTGACCATGTGATACGAGCTGACGGGCGAGCCTGATGGAATTGCCGAAACCGATGCGGTATACAGCATTATCAAGTCTTCTCTCGAGAGAGATGACAAGAGCATCACCTGTTGCCATACTGGACTTGAGAGCCTTGTCGAAATACCTTCTGAGCTGCTTCTCGAGAATGCCATAGTAAGCCTTGAGCTTCTGCTTCTCTGTAAGCTGCCTGCTGTAATCGGTAGGCTTCTTCCTTCTTGCAAACGCTGCATCGTTTGCTCTGTTCATTGCCTTGGGGTGTCCACATACATTCACACCAAGTCTTCTGCACTGCTTGAATCTAGGACCCATATTTCTTGCCATAGATCTTACCCTCCAGTAACAATGTCAGTTTTATTGCCGTGC
>CALXON010000195.1 GCA_944389985.1 uncultured Spirochaetaceae bacterium
TCCGAGCTTCGCCCCAGCAGCTCCGGCAAAGGTCTCGGCTTTCGTCCTCGCATCATTCACAGCCTCGATGCGTGCAGCTCTGAGAGCCTCATCCATGTCAGAAGAGGAGAGTGTGATGGATGAGAGAGTGATGCCGTCAAGCTCTGCGAGCCTTCCGTAAACAGCACCTATTCCCGAGATGTCCCTGACAGTCACTTTCAGAGTCTGTGATGCGGACTCTCCCGTGTGGATGCTCTCTCCATCCTTGTATACATACTCAGGAGAGGCTCCGATGTACTGTGTGATGATGTCATCGTCAGCGATACCGAACTCTGTCGTGAGTATTCCGATGGCTTCATTCACCATCGCAGATGTCTTGTCCATCGCTTCCTTCGTTGTATCCTCAGTGAATGATGATGTGAGGGTGAAGGATGCAGTGTCAGGAGTTGCCGATACCTCAGCGCTTCCGGATACCGTTATGGTTCCTGCAGCCATGCAGGGGAACGCAAGTGCAGACAGTACTGCAGTGATCAGAATTATCTTTTTCATATCCATGATTATATTGCTGTTCCCACATTCTATGGTGAAGTTGAGACGAAGATACTGTGTGTCTTCGCTTCCCTCTCTCCTCTTCTAGTGATATCTTTAGGCTGTTATGGCAGAAAATCAGATGGATGAATATGAGGCGCAGGACAAGCGTATCCGCGAGCGCCTTGACAGAATAGGACGCAAGATCATGATCATGTCCGGAAAGGGCGGGGTCGGAAAGACGACCGTGACCGTGAATCTTGCAAATGCCCTTGTTGATATGGGATGCACGGTAGGCGTGCTTGATACAGACCTTCACGGACCGAATGTTGCCGTGATGTTCGGATGCAAGGATGCAGAGCTTCTCTCAGGAGACGGACAAACCTTCATTCCTGTCACTCCACGTCCGGGCCTCAAGGTCATGTCACTTGCATTCGCTCTTGAGGATCCCGATGCTCCTGTGATCTGGAGAGGATCATTGAAGAACAGCGCGATCAGACAGTTCCTGTCGGATGTCGAGTGGGGCGATCTGGACTATCTTCTCATCGATACACCCCCGGGGACAGGAGATGAGCAGCTCACAGTCTGCCAGTCGATACCTGAACTCACTGGATCAATCATAGTGACGACACCGCAGGAGGTCGCTGTCCTTGATGCACGCCGTTCCGTAAACTTCTCCCGCAAGCTCGGTGTGGCGATCATAGGTGTCATCGAGAACATGTCGGGTCTGATCTGTCCTCACTGCAAGGAGGAGATCCCTATATTCGGCAAAGGCGGCGGAAAGAAGATGTGTCAGGAGATGCATGTCCCATTCCTCGGAGCCATCCCGATGGAGATCGGACTTCCTGAAGCTGAGGATAACGGCAAGGAGTGGGTTGCGGAGACAGGACATCCGTCAGCAGAGGCTCTCAGGGCCATCGCGAATGAGATCAACAACGGAACTGCATGTTCCACATCGCGTGATACATCATTCCTCGGCACTCCTTCCTGCAAGCCTTCAGCCTGCGCATCCTGCACGTCGAACTGTCCTTCGAGGAAGAAGTGATGTCGCATCTTGACTGGAAGACAGACAGTGAGAAGAAGGTGTTCTCGACTCCCATCTTCGATGTGATGGAGATGGAGAGAACATCCCATGACGGAAGGCATGGAAAGTTCATACGCCTCGAAAGTCCCGACTGGGTTGTCGCGATTCCATGGTTCAGAAGGGAAGATGGTGTTCCCTGCTTCATAATGGAGGAGCAGTGGAGACACGGCCCGGGATGCGTGACAAGAGAGTTCCCCGCAGGACTTGCGGAGAAGGGTGAGAGCGCGGAGGAGTCTGCGAAGCGCGAGCTTCTTGAGGAGACCGGAATGACAGGAAAGTTCACGCTTCTTTCCTCTGTCTGTCCGAATCCCGCGTTCATGTGCAACAAGCAGTCATACTTCCTTGTCGAGGATCTGAGGAAAGAGGGAGAGCAGTCACTCGATCCCAATGAGGAGATCGACATAGTGGAAGTGCCTGTCGAGGAGGCTATAGAGCATATGGGAGAGGGAATCTATGACAACGGCATAATGATGGCCGCAATAGGTTTCTTCCTCCGCTATGCGGAGAAGCATCCTCAGTTGAGGACACTCACCGTATAGTCATTGAGGCTGTCATTCTCATAGAGCAGCCTGTAGAGAGCCTGGACAAGGGGGAAGTCGTCTGCAACGTTCTTCTCCCTTGTTATCTCTCCCATCAGCTTCACAGTCCTGAGTCCTTCAACGACCGTTGATGACTTGGAATCTGGATCGAAGCCGAATCCCTTTCCGATAAGCATGCCGAGAGTCCTGTTCCTGGAAAGATCGTTGAGAGCCGTGAGTCCCAGATCTCCGATGCCGCAATAGCGGAATATCGTATCGGCCTCGCAGCCGAATATGCGGAGGAATCCCCTCATCTCATTCACAGCCTTTGTATAGACAAGGAAGTCGACATTCGGGCTGTTGAACTTACCTGAGACAAGTCCGATCGCTATGGCATACATGTTCTTCAGAATACTCATCAGCTCCACAGCCCTTACATCGCTGGAGTAGTCGAGCGAGAACTGAGTGTCCTTCAGTATTTCCTTCCTGAAATACTCATAGTCATCATATTTTCCTCCGAATGTGAAGGAGGTCGGGAATCCGTTTATGGTCTCAATCGCGAATGATGGCCCTTTCATGCTTGCCGTGCGCCTGAAGGGAATGTTCTCCGTGATGAACGCCCCGTCATCACTCATGCCCTTTGCAAGGTTCACGATCAGAGGTTCCTTCTCAGTGTTCTTCCTGATCTCCTCGGAGAACGGGACTATGGCCTTGGAAGGGATCACGAGCATAATGACATCAGCCTCGCGGAAGACGGAGAATGATGACGTCGCGGTAAGGTATCTTGAAAGGAATCTTGTAGGGAAGTACTTCCTGTTCTGATGATGTTCGTTGATGTCCTTCTCCACATCCTTCTCGATGGTATGGAGGGTCACCCTGTTGTCAGTGTTCCATGATAGACGCTCAGCGACCGCCGTTCCGAATGTACCTGCTCCTGCAATGATTATATTGTTCAATCTTCAATCCTCCTGATGATGTATAGACGGGACGAGAAGTCTCCAAGCATTCTCATTCCCTCATTGTACTCCGTTCCCGATACCTGTTCGACCAGAGAGATGCCAGCATACTTCATGGCATCGCCGGGGACTGTATAGCACTCGCTCTCCTGAGGATAGGAGGATGACTCCTGATCCGTCAGAAGGTGAGTCCTTGAGAAAATCCTGTAGTCACAGTCAGGATCAGCCTGACTTATATGAAGCTTTTCCGCAGTCGTGTTCGGCCTGACATGTTTCTGCAGGTACAGAAGGAGTATCGTACCCTTGTCACGGCTCGCGACAGACCATATTGTCCTGTTGCCATCCTCCTCCAGATGGAATGTGCCGAACTGCAGCAGCATCCTGTAGCTCTTGTAGAACTCTGTCTGCTGTCTGAATGCCGCCATCTCTATCTTTGAGAGAGAGGAAGGATCCAGAGAGTATGAGAGCACTCCGAATGATGCCACATTGAATCTCGTCTCCCTGTCCGTTATGCGGTGGGTCATCTCATTCGGAGAAGGTGAGACCGATGACTCGATTACGGAGAGAGGATAGAGCATCGCCGCGTTTGCTATCATTGAGGATCTCTCCACAGGATCGGAGTCAGCGCTAAGCCACATTGAGGCTGAGTAGCACAGCATTCCCAGATCGAACCTCGATCCGCCCGCGGCACTGGTCTCTATGTAGAGCCCCGGGAATCTCCTGCCGATGGCCTCAAGCACATTGTACAGTCCCATGATGTATTTATGGCAGAACATGCCGTAGTCTTCCATCTCCCTGTAGGAGAAGAGGTCCGAGTAGTGGCGGGACATGTCCCATCTGAGATAATCGACACGGCATCTGTCGATGACCGATGATACGGTTGTTATGATCCATTCCCTCACATCGGCCCTTGTCAGATCCAGAAGTTCCTCATGTCTGCCTTTCGCATTCTCCTCATCGGTGCGTCCGATGATCCAGTCCGGATGCTGCTTGTACAGAAGGGATTTTCCGCTGATGGCCTCCGGTTCGAACCAGAGACCAAAGAGAAGTCCCATCCTGTGAACACCTTCAGAGACTTCAAAGAGACCTGACGGGAATTTCATGGTGTTGGCATGCCAGTCTCCGGCGCTTGTCCTGTCATTGCGTCTTGCTCCGAACCAGCCGTCGTCGACTATGATGCCTTCCAGTCCCATCTCCTTCGCACCTTTCGCCATGTCCAGAATGCGTTTCTCCGAGATGTTGTAATAAGCACCTTCCCAGGTGTTGAGCATCAGAGGCCTCATCCTGCTTGACCAGACACTTCTGATGACCGCGCTGTCCACGAAAGCATGCATCTTCTCCGAAGCTGCCCAGAGGCCTTCCGGGCTGCATACCATCACAGCCTCCGGCGATTCAAATGACTCTCCGGTCTTCAGCGGCCAGGAGAACATGTCCGGATTGATACCCCAGACAATGTGGGTCAGTCCGTGCGCAGTCTGTGAGAACGATGCCCTGTGCGGACCTGAGTAGATCAGATTGCAGATGTATGCGGTGTTGTCGGCAGTCTCGAGAATGAATCCGGGATTCGCTTCGGCAGATGACGCCATCCTCCTTGATTCTGAGATTATCGTGCCTTCCTCTATCGTTTTCCTCGTTCTCCTGAATTCTCTTGCCCATGTTCCGGAAAAGAGCGTGACCGTCATGTCTGATGAACGGAAATCGAGCTGGGACGAGGCGAGAGAACGCACCGTGACAGGATTCTTTCCCTTCACAGTGATGATGCTCCGTCTCGTGATCGCATCAAGCGACGGGAAGACTGTGTATATAAGTCTGAGCTCGACAGCTCTCAGGTCATCATCGAATATGAGTTCAAGAGTCTCGGCATCGCCTGTCTTGTCCTTTGCCTGAGGCAGTCTGTCATTTGTTGCGAGTATGCCGTTGTGCTTCCTGTATCCGAAGAATCTGAAATCGCCGGTTCTCTCTCCGCTCTTCCCCCATGATATTGAGACAAGCGGGGTGCGGTAATCGCCCTTTCCCTCGGATGAGAACTCAAGAAGGGTATCATCAAGGGCTGTTGTCGAATCCTCTTCCGATATATATGTGGCCATGCCGGGGGCAGTGTATTTCTTCTCTCTTATGGCTGTGAGGGATGACTGCACGTCCCGCAGCTTCCTTCCATAGTAAATATGCTCCGGATGCCCTGAAGGGAGAATGTGCATTATGTAGCTTGTATTCACGGTAGCTAAGTGGAATATACTTCCGCTCTCTATTCCTATCATGGCAGACCTCGGTAACTTAATATGGTATTATCCTATAACATCAAGGAGAAATCTGCCACTGTGGATATAAGAAGGCTTGTACTCTGGGAAGGAAGATATGCGACATATATGTCCAATGACATATTCTCAGCCACGATCGAGGATCAGGGAGACGTGCTTCTTGAGCTGACATCCCGTGCTCTTTCAGGAGCCAGGATAAACGCTCTTGCGCTTCCGTATTTCCGTTCGACAGGGGAGAGCGTGGAATCGGACCCGAATGCTGCATGGTGGCAGAACATGCAGAGCCTCTATCAGGCAGGAGGCGGATACTTCTCGTTCCTCACAGACTCGGCACTCAGCACCGATGCCTACTGGATACTCCGCAGGTATGGCACCGAAGATGAGTTCGGCGGTGTCTGGAGGTATTCTGAGATGAAGGTCCGCGGTGACAATGGATACCGCATAGGGAAGATCGACATGATCCTTCCCGGGCAGCCTGTGCTCTATACTGCGATACGGGTAGAGAACCGGGGAACGGCCGAACTGAGAGCCTCCGTCGCATGGCACTCCATGCTGGGGTATCCTGCGATAGAGACCGGCACGATGATACAGACAGATGCAAGATATTTCACGGCATATGGCATGACACAGCGCGAGTCGGGTGTCGGAAGATTCCGTGCCGGTGTTGTCTTTGAAGAGCTGAAGCATGCCCCTCTTGCCAGAGGCGGGAGTGCGGATGCAGGGTATGTGCCGTCTCCGTCCGGAACCTATGATTACATCATCGGAAAGATCCCTGAACGTGATGAGAGGGCATGGATAGCTGTCAACAATCCGAGAAGCCAGCTTCTTTTCTTCATGCTGACTCCAG
>CALXON010000196.1 GCA_944389985.1 uncultured Spirochaetaceae bacterium
AGCTTCTTCAGCTTCTTATCAAGGAATTCTCTGTCTTCATCATCTGGGGTGAAACCGATACCTCTGAACGTAAGATTCATAAATTCCTCCTTTTCCTTTGATGACTATATTGTACCTCAGCTTTTGCGGACTCTCAAAGAAATATGAATGAAAACATCCAGACTTCACTTTGCTCTGTCGAATGATGAATCTATGTTCAGTTCCTTTCTGTATTTGTTCACGGTACGTCTTGCTGCGGTGATGCCCTGTTCTTTTAGCATGTCGCTGATCTTCTGATCGGAAAGGGGCTTACCAGTATCATTCTCCTCGATGATGTGTCTTATAAGTTCTTTCACCGCATTCTTTGACATATTCTGTCCGTCTGCAGTCTCCACAGCAGTGGAGAAGAGATTCCTTATCGGATAGATACCCCAGTCCGTATCGATGTACTTCGAGCTTGCTATGCGGCTGACGGTCGCCTCATGCACCCCTATCTCATCCGCAGCTTCCTGCATCGTGAGACCTTTGAGATACAGCGGTCCGTTCAGGAAGAAATCCCTCTGCCTGTCCATAAGCAGCGCTCCCAGCTTCTCGAGTGCCGTTGTCCTCGCCTCAAGCTGGTTTATCAGGCTTTCTGCAGATGCAGCCTTCTCCTTCAGAAACTTCGTGGCATCTCTGCTTTCCTTGTCATCACTGCCTTTGAGGTCGGAGAGCATGGACATGTACTCCTCATCAAGCTCGACAGATGGCAGTGCATCCCTGTTTATCCTCATCCTCAGTACGCCGTCCTCGTTCTTTATCGAGAGGTCCGGGATGACATACTGCTCCCAGTCGGAGCTGTATTCCCTTCCGGGAAACGGTGTGAGTGTCTTGAGAAATTCATAGAGAGCCTCGATCTCTCCTTCATCGGTTCTGAGCCTTTTCGCGATAGCCGCCGTCTTGCCGGTTCTCAGATCATCGAGTTCATAACGTATGAGATCGGAGAATATCCTCAGCTCATCATCCTTCAGACCCTTCTCCTCTGCCTGGAGTATGAGGCTTTCCCTCCAGTCTGCAGCTCCGATGCCGGGAGGATCCATCGAATGGATCAGATCAAGTGCCGCATCCTTCTCATCCCAGAGCTCTTCAGGGAGGATGGAAAGAGGGGAGGATGGAAGAAAGCCGTTCTTGTCCAGAGAGGTTATCAGCATCTCTGCAGCTCTTCTTGTCTCCTCATCCGTGCTGATCTCTCCCAGCTGTTTCATCAGATGCTCTTCAAGAGACTCCTTTCCGGATACTATGTTCTCCATCCAGTTCTGTCTGCTGTCATCGGGATCATATGGCTCACTGTCGGAGTAATTGTCTCTCTTTCCTGAAGAGGATATGTACCTGTCTGAGAATTCAGAGTAGGAGGGCTCCTTCTCCGTGACTTTCAGCAGCGGATTCGTCTCTGCTTCCTTCTTTATCTTCTCGCGGAGTTCCTCAGTACCTGCCGCCAGCGTTTCCATGGTCGCAACCAGCTGTGTTGATATCTTCAGCTGCTGCTTAGTGGAAATCTGGAGACCAAGGCCCTGCTGCATCATTACTCCTTGCCGAAGTCACGCCCGAAGTATATTTCCCGTGCTTCCTCGTTGTTCAGCAGTTCTTCCTTCGTTCCCGATACAAGGATCTCTCCGTCGGAGATTATGTGTGCTGTCGTCGTTATCTCCAGCGTGTCACGGACATTGTGATCAGTAAGGAGTATGCCTATTCCGCTTGCCGCAAGACGCTTGATGATCTGCTTGATCTCATACACTGCCTTCGGATCGATTCCTGCGAAAGGTTCGTCAAGGAGCAGGAATTTAGGAGAAGTCGCGAGGGATCTGGCGATCTCGGTCCTTCTTCTCTCTCCTCCTGAGAGTGTGTAGCCGTACTGCTTCCTGACCTTCTGTATGCCGAAGTCATCGATGAGTTTCTCAAGCATCTCCTCACGCTCGACGCGTGTCATGTGCTTCTGTGTCTCAAGCACAAGCTTTATGTTGTTCTCAACAGAGAGCTTCCTGAAGATGGACGGCTCCTGCGGAAGGTATGCAAGTCCCATTCTTGAACGCTTGTGCATTGGCAGTGTGGTGATGTCATTGCCGTCTATCAGGACAGAGCCGCCGTTTGCCTTGATGAAGCCTACGATCATGTAGAATGATGTGGTCTTACCAGCTCCGTTCGGGCCGAGCAGTCCTGTGACATCACCTGACTGCATGGTGAACGTCACATCCTTCACGACATGCTTCTTTCCATAGAACTTTGACAGATGAAGCGCGCTAAGCTCAGCCATTTATGTTACCTGATATCCTTCCCTCAAGAGATATTGAATCGGTATTGAGATCCACTGATATGACCTCAGCACCGTATCTGTCCCCGTCCCAGTTGACAGAGGCATTGCCACGGAGTGTGAGCATATTGTCATTTCTTGAGAATATGACGCTCTCCGCCTGACATCTCATTATACCAGAATCGGTGGCTTTAAGAAGTGAAACGCTCTTATCAAGCTGAAGACGCTCCTCAGAAAGTCTGTATTCAAGAGATGCACCTGTCGCGGAGACTTCATTCATCGTATCATCTACCTCGAACCATGTGGAGATCAGTATGCGTTCATCGATCCTGTCGTACCAGATCCCCTTTGTCCTTATCGATATTCCTCTCTCCGGATCGGATACGGATGTCTGTCCGCTGCAGCTGACGTATCTCCAGTTGTTTCCTGAAAGCGTGATCGTGTCCGATGTGATCACCATGGAACCTACAGTAACAGAAGCTCCGTCTGAAAGAACGACATTCTCCTTTCCTTCCCTGAGGACTATCGAGCTTGAGCCGCCTGAGAACGAGATCTCATCACTCTGTGACGTGGTTTCCTCAGCTGTCTCGGTCTCTTCCTGTACCGGTGTGGTGACATCAGTATCATCAGCATAGAGGGAGAATGAAAGGAGCAGGAAAAGTATGACGGTCAATGTTTTCTTCATAGTCTGAACACTCCTTTCTCAATGGTCGTGAATGAGTACGCATCCATCTTCAGGTCACCTGCGAATCCGGTTCCCTCGAACTCTCCGTCGCTTGAGACAACCTTCACATGCCCGTCTGCTGTCATCTCCTCATTCTCGCTGTCAAACATGAGTGTATCAGCTTCTAT
>CALXON010000197.1 GCA_944389985.1 uncultured Spirochaetaceae bacterium
ACGAAAGCCGATGAGCTCAACTGCGGTGGCTGCGGATACAACACATGTCGTGACATGGCTGTCGCCTACCTTGACGGAATGGCCGAGATCGAGATGTGCGTGACGAAGATGAGGAAGGAGGCGGAGAGCAAGGTCGATGTCCTTCTCCGCACGATCCCGATGGGTGTCGTCATCGTTGACTCTGATCTGCAGATCGCTGACTGCAACACAAGGTTCCTTGATCTCTTCGGAGATATGGAGGAGGGCTTCATTGACCAGAGCGTGCTTTCGATGGTGAAGGGACTTCCCCTTGAGCGCTTCATATCATTCTCCGACAAGTTCCGTGATCAGTTCTATCTCTCACATCCGGGACAGTACAGACTCCATTTCAAGGACAAGTACCTCCGTGTCACATTCTTCCTTGTTGAGGAGAACAGACTTCTCGGAGCGATGTTCGAGGATATAACAAGTCCGACAGTGAAGCGTGAGACGGTCGTCAAGAAGGCTGAGGATGTCATCCAGAAGTCCCTTGAGACAGTCCAGCAGATCGCATCCCTCCTCGGAGAGAATGCCGCGGAGACGGAGATCATGCTCAACTCGCTCATCGATGCGTTCAGCGTGCATCAGGCTGACAGCTCTGACTCATCATTCACAGAGGATGAAGGTGGTGACCTGACATGAATAATATCTTCATAGATGTGGATTATGCCCAGGTCTTCAAGCACGGGCAGAAGATAGGCGGTGATGTATTCCTTCTCTCAAGGAATCCCGAGAACAATCAGATAGTGTCAACGCTTTCTGACGGTCTCGGCAGCGGGGTGAAGGCCAATGTCCTTGCATCCCTTACGGCCCATATGGCCCACCGCCTCTCATTCTCTCCGATAGATCTGAGCCACTCTGCGAAGATAATCATGGATACGCTCCCGGTCTGTAAGGAAAGGAAGATAAGCTACTCCACGTTCACCATCGCCGATATAAGGTACGGCGAGGACATGGAGCATATAGCGGTGAACCTCGTCGAGTATGACAATCCGCCATCCCTCCGTTTCTCCGGTTCCGAGCCAGTGTCATGGAAGAGGGACAAGACGGAACTTCAGAGGGAAGGGGCCTTCAAGAAGGAGGTTGTCGCACAGTCCTCGTTCAATCTCGAGGTCGGAGACAGGCTTGTCATGTTCTCTGACGGAGTCACACAGTCTGGACTGGGCAAGAGTCTTCCTCTGGGATGGAGACTTGATGGTGTGAGACAGTTCGTCAGCGATGAGATCAGGAAGGATCCTGACATCTCCGCTCGTGAGCTTTCCCGTGCGATCGTCCAGAAAGCCTACTCACTTGACGGACTTTCATCGAAGGATGACATAACCTGTGTCGTCGTCTATGTCAGAAAGCCTAGACAGCTTCTCATCGTCACAGGCCCTCCCTTCACGAAGGAGGCGGATGAGATCCTGGGAGAGAAGATAAAGGCGTTCAACGGCAAGAAGATCGTCAGCGGAGGAACTACTGCACAGATCGTCTCAAGGCTTCTCGGAAAGAAGCTCTCAATCGATCTCTCATCGTGGTCGAAGGATGTGCCTCCGGCTTCGAAGATGGAGGGAATCGATCTTGTGACGGAGGGTATGCTCACGCTCTCCAAGGTCGCTACAATACTGGAGAAGAAGACCAATCCCGCAGATCTTCCGAATGATCCTGCGAAGAAGTTCGTGGAGATGCTTCTGGACAGTGATCAGGTCCACTTCATTGTCGGGACGAAGATCAATGAGGCTCATCAGGATCCGAACATTCCTGTTGAGATAGGAATTAGAAGAACGATAATCGGGCGTCTGAGAAAGGCGCTTGAGGAAATATATCTGAAAGAAACATCTCAGGAGTATCTATAGGAGGATTCCAATGAAGAAGTCCAAAGTCAAGGTGAGAATCTGCTTAGGCACAGCATGTTTTGTACAGGGAGGCGCTGACCTGCTTCTGTACAATGATTTCGTTGATCCGGCAATTCTCGCAGAGTGTGAGATCGAAGGCTGCTCATGCCTCGATGAGTGCAAGGTGGGAAACGGAAGCGCACCTTATGTATCCATCAACGACAAAGTATACAGCGGAGTGAATCAGGACATGTTCTGCAAGCTCCTCGCGGAGGCTGTGAAGAATGCTTGAACTGAACAATCAGTACACTCTCATGAAGAGGAAGATCGACACTGAAGTGCTGAAATGCTTTTTCAGTGATACCCTCGTTGAGCAGGCTGATAAGCTCCCCTTTGAGATTATCCCGAAGACGAGAGTACCGTTCAGATGCTGTATATACAAGGAAAGGGCCATGGTCCGCTACCGCATCATGGCGCTTGCCGGTATAAATATCGAACGCGATGATGATGAGGAGAAGCCGCTTTCCGCATACATGAAGGAAGTCATTGAAGAGGATAAACCGCCACTTCCGCTTCTCACTACGATAATCACAGGCTGTTCCGGCTGTCCCAAGTCCCAGTACAGGATCTCTGACGGCTGCCGTGGCTGTTTCGCACGTCCATGTATGTCCAACTGTCCTAAGGACGCCATTGTCTTCATCAACGGACAGGCACATATCCAGGAGGACAGATGTATCAGATGCGGCAAGTGTATGGAGGTCTGTCCGTTCCATGCGGTCGTCCATATTCCTGTTCCGTGTGAGGAAGCATGCCCTGTTGATGCGGTCAAGAAGAATGAGGACGGATTTGTCGAGATCGAGCATGACAAGTGCATCGGCTGCGGCAAGTGCGTACGCTCATGTCCGTTCGGAGCCATCGTTGAGCGCTCAGGTCTTTTCCCTGTTGCGAAGATGCTCAAGAGGGGAGACAAGGTCATCGCCATGATCGCTCCTGCGATCGAGGGACAGTTCCCCGGAACGCTCGGACAGCTCAAGGCTGCTATAAAGAAGGCCGGTTTCTATGATGTCATCGAGGTCGCGGAAGGCGCTGAGATCACATCAAACAAGGAAGCTGAGGAGCTGAAGGAGAGAATTGAGGAAGGCGAGAGCTTCATGACAACCTCCTGCTGCTCTGCATATATGGAGCTTGTGGATATCCACATTCCTTATCTCAAGACCAAGAGATCCACGACACTGTCTCCGATGGGCTATACCGCAGAACTTGTCAGGGAGAAGTATCCTGATGCCAAGTCTGTGTTCATCGGACCATGTCTTGCGAAGAAGGTCGAGGCGGCCAAGAAGTACAGAGACAAGATGGATGGCATCATGACATTCGATGAGCTCGCAGCTCTCTTCATCGCCAAGGATATCGATGTGAGGGAGATGGAGGCAGATGATCTCGGAGATACGAAGAACTTCGAGGACTGCCGCGAGTTCGCTGTCACGGCCGGCGTCGCAAGCTGTGTCATGAGAAGGTTCCAGGCTGACGGTATCACTGCAAGGACAATGCAGATCAACGGTCTGGACAAGAAGACAGTACGTCTGATGAAGACCTGGGAGAAGCGCGCCCCTGAGGCAGAGCTTGTCGAGGTCATGGCATGTGAGGGCGGATGCATCGCAGGGCCCGGCACAATCGTAAAGCCGGCTCTTGCCCTGAAACTCAGGAATGCCAAGATGGCTGCGCCAAAAGCGAAATAAGCTTTCTGAAGCGATCATTCATGCCGGGGAAACCCGGCATTTATTGTCTCTGAATATTATTTAGTTCATTCGATAAATTTTTGTTGACAGCACTCACATCCTGTGGTTACATCATAATAGCCAGAGGATGAATGGCAAACGTTTGCCCACCTCTGACAGCCCGTTTAATGCAGATTTTCAGGTCTGCCATGGAGGTATGATGTCACGGTATGTAACACTGAAGGACGTTGCGGAGAAGGCCGGCACCACAGTCGGTACCGTAAGCTATGTGCTCAATGACCGCAAAGGCCGCT
>CALXON010000198.1 GCA_944389985.1 uncultured Spirochaetaceae bacterium
GAGAGAAGATAATGCGAGTCCTAGCTCTGGGTTCAGGTGCGAAAGATCATGCCACCGCATGGTGGGTCAGCAACAGCTGTTATACTTCAGCTCTGTACATTGCACCGGGTAATCTTGCGACAGCCAGATTCGCGACAAATCTCCCCTCCGTGAATCCTGCCGATCCGGCACAGGTCTATGAGGCCTGCACAGTCTACAACATAGACTTCGTCTTCATCGGTACGGAAGCACCTCTCTTCACTGGTGTCGTTCAGTATCTTACAGACAGGGGTATAGACACATTCGGAGCTCCGACAAAATCCCTGAAGCTTGAGGGTGACAGGTCATTCTCAAGGGCTTTCATGGCACGTCATAACATCCCTGTTCCCAGAGGATCATTCTTCAAGGACATGGAGTCCCTCGGCAGGTACCTCGACAAGCATGAAGGCGAAACTTTCATAATTAAGAGCAACTCCGTGACCCCTTCACGCATCATGCTCACGTCGAAGAATCCTGAAAAGCTCAAGGCTTTCGCAGAGGAGCTTCTGAAGAAAGGTCCTGTGCTTCTGGAAGAGCACCTCAGCGGAATTCCAGCAACCTGTACCCTCCTTCTGGATAACAGCGGCTATCTCGTGCTTCCGCTCACCAGTGACTATACTAAAAAAGCAGCCGATGATGACACACCGACAGGAGGAATGGGCGCGATATGTCCCGTTCCGATCATCGAAAGTCTTAAAGATGAGATCATAGAGAGGATAATAAATCCGACACTGTACGGAATGAAGGTCGAACAGCTTTCATACAAAGGTGTGCTGACACTTTCACTGATGATAACGGAAGACAGGGAACCGTATCTTGTTGATTACCATGTCAGGTTCAATGATCCTGCGGCACAGGCTATGATTCCTCTGATAAACACTGACATCATAGATATCCTCCATGCAATGAAGGAAGACAGGGTGAACCAGATCGAGCTCTCAGTCTCTGACATGTGCTCCGTAGCTGTCGTGCTCGCAACTGAAGGTTACCCGATGAAACCTGTCACAGGACAGGAGGTCAGAGGACTGACGAACGTGCTTCTCGATCCTGTCGAAGGCTACCCGATGGTCTTCTGCGGAGCTGTGCAGGAAATTGACGGAAAGGCCGTCACCACGGGCGGAAGGAACCTTACGGTCGTAGGCCAGGGCGAGAACCTTCAGATCGCCAACAATGCGGCCTACAAAGTGATCAAGCACAAGGACTTCGGTGCTCTGTGGTACAGAGATGACATAGGCAACGCCCACTTCATCTCCTAGCCTCTCGGCCTCCTGAACTCATAGAGAAGTATTCCCGCCGCGACAGAGACATTGAGTGAATCGATATGTCCCTGCATCGGTATCGATATGATGTAGTCACAGTTCTTTCTCACCAGCTGCGATATACCATCACCCTCCGAGCCCATGACGATGGCTGTGCGCTCCGGAAATGACACAGAGTACGAGTCCTCTCCGGACATATCCGCGCCATAGATCCAGAAACCATTGTCCTTGAGTGTCTTCATCTCCCTTGAGAGATTCGTAACGACCGAGAGCGGAACATACTGGGCAGCTCCTGACGAGACCTTGACCACAGTCTCGTTGGCCTGTACCGAGCGGCGCTCCGGGATTATAACGAGATCGGCACCGAACTGATCGGCGGATCTGAGTATCGCCCCTAGATTATGTGGATCCGTTATACCGTCAAGGATGAGTACAAGTGCCTTCTGTCCTTCCTCAAGTGTTGAGCAGAACTCCTCAACAGAGAGCTCCTTGAGCCTTGATGCACCCCTTCTCGGGCCTCCGAGATCGAGGATCGCTCCCCTCACATCGGCACCGGGCATCATCCTCCCGAGCTCATCACGGGAGATCTTCTTCACGGCGATCCTTCCTGTGAGCTTCGCAGCCCTGACAAGCGCCTCGACTCTCTCACCACCTCCGCGCTCTGCGTAGAGCGTGGAACCCATTCCCGCCTTCTTTATGGCTTCTTCTATGGCATGGTAGCCGTAAACCTTCTCTCCCATCAGTTCCTGAACTCCATCGGTTCGGGGTGCGTAGTCTCCTTCAGTTCCCCGGCAAGCTGCTTCATAAGATCCTTTGCCTTCATGGAAAGTCTCTTAGGCACCTCCACGACTATGCGGAGGTACATATCACCACGGTTTCCGCCCCTGAGACGCGGAACGCCCTTGCCCTTGAGACGGAGCATGGTTCCTGACTGCACGCCCTGAGGAATATCCACAGAGACATCCGTACCGTCAACTGTCGGAACAAGGACTGTCGCTCCGAGCGAGGCCTGGGCAATCGAGATCGGAATCTGCAGATAGACATCATCTCCCTCGCGTACGAAGTACTTGTCAGGACGCACGGTGATGAAGAGGATGAGATCTCCGTCCGGAGCTCCACCTGTTCCCTCATCGCCCTTTCCTCTCAGCGTGAGTCTTGTGCCGTTGTCGACACCGGCCTGGATCGTGACCATGAGCTTCTCACGTTTCGAGACAGTTCCCGTTCCATGGCACTCGGCACACGGATTGTCGATCACATAGCCCTTACCTCCACAGGTGCGGCATGTAGTCGCCATCTGGAAGAATCCAGAGCCTGTCGCCACACGTCCTGAGCCTCCGCATGTGGGACAGGTATGTCTGCCGCTTCCTCCCTGACCGGAGCAGGACGGGCATCTGACCTTGTGTGAGAAGGATATCTCTTTCTTGCAGCCGAAGACAGCTTCCTTGAAATCAAGGGTGAGATCGTACCTGAAGGAAGCCCCGGGCTCTCCGCCCTGTGCTCCCCTGCGCTGTCTGCCGCCGCCTCCGAAGAATGATGAGAAGATGTCCTCGAAACCACCGGCTCCGCCGAAGATGTCTGAGAAATCACGATAGACATTGGAGTAATTTCCGGCAGCTCCGCCCTGGAAGTCATTCATGCCGCTGAAGCCGAACTGATCGTATGCGCTTCTTTTCTTTGGATCTGAAAGAACCTCATACGCCTCACTGGCCTCCTTGAACCTCTCCTCCGCCTCCTTGTCATTCGGGTGCGTGTCGGGATGGTTCTGCAGCGCTATCTTCCTGTATGCTTTCTTTATCTCATCCTCTGTGGCGGTTTTGGAAACGCCAAGGACTTCATAGTAATCTCTCTTTGCCATAACAATCCCTGCTTAACCTAGAAAAGCAGCATGCTTCCATGCTGCTTTCCCGAAATGGTGAAAAGGCTTTTTATTTGACCTCTTCGTAGCTTGCGTCCATTGTAGGACCATCGTCATTTCCGTTTCCGGAAGAGAATGATGAACCTGTCTCAGGACCTGCAGCTCCTGCACCTGGCTGCTGCTGGTTCTGCTGGGCACTCTCATAGACCTTCTGACCGAGCTCCATGGATGCCTGCTGGACCTTCTCAGTCTGGCTCTTGATGGCCTCTGCGGATGCATTCTGATCCTGAAGTGTATCCTTCAGTCCCTTGAGAGCATCCTCGATCTTTGCTCTCTCATCAGCCGAGACCTTGTCACCATAGTCCTTGAGAGCCTTCTCAGTAGCATACACGACACTCTCTGCCGTATTTCTCGCATCGATGGACTCCCTTGCCTTCTTGTCCTCGTCAGCATGGGCCTCAGCGTCCTTGACCATTCTGTCGATCTCCTGCTCGGAAAGACCTGAGGAGGATTCGATCCTGATCTTCTGCTCCTTGCCCGTTCCGAGATCCTTTGCGGAGACATGGACTATGCCGTTCGCATCGATATCGAAGGTGACCTCGATCTGAGGTACTCCACGCGGAGCCGGTGCGATTCCCTCAAGGTTGAATGTTCCGAGAGTCCTGTTCTGTGAAGCAAGCTCACGCTCACCCTGCAGTACATGGATCGATACCGCAGTCTGACCATCGGATGCTGTCGAGAAGATCTGGCTCTTCCTGGTAGGAATTGTAGTGTTCCTCTCGATGAGCTTCGTGCATACTCCACCGAGTGTCTCGATTCCAAGTGAGAGCGGAGTGACATCGAGAAGGAGAACGTCCTTGACATCTCCCTTGAGGATTCCACCCTGGATGGAAGCACCTACAGCAACGACCTCATCAGGGTTGACTCCCTTATGCGGCTCCTTTCCGAAAAGGCTCTTCACAAGCTCCTGTACGCACGGGATTCTCGATGATCCGCCGACAAGGATGACCTCATCGACATCGGATGCGGAGATTCCGGCATCCCTGAGAGCATTGAGACAAGGAGTCTTCGTTCTCTCCACAAGCGGAGCGATCATCTGCTCGAACTTCGCTCTCGTGAGCTCCATCTGGAGGTGGAGAGGTCCGTTCGCGTTCGCAGTGATGAACGGCAGGTTGATGGTTGTCGTCGTAGAGGAGGAAAGAACGATCTTCGCCTGCTCTGCAGCTTCCTTCAGTCTCTGGAGGGACATCTTGTCCTTCGAGAGGTCGATACCGTTCTTCTGCCTGAAGTCAGCGACCATCCAATCGATGATGCACTGGTCGATGTTGTCTCCACCGAGGTGTGTGTCACCGTTCGTGGACTTGACCTCGAATACTCCGTCTCCGAGCTCGAGGATCGAGATATCGAATGTACCGCCGCCGAAATCATATACGGCGATCGTCTCTTCCTTGTCTGACTTCTCTTTGCCGAATCCATAGGCAAGAGCAGCAGCTGTAGGCTCGTTGACGATTCTCTTGACATCGAGTCCTGCGATCCTGCCAGCATCCTTCGTTGCCTGACGCTGTGCGTCATTGAAGTATGCAGGAACCGTGATGACAGCTTCTGTCACAGGCTCGCCGAGATAGTCCTCAGCTGTCTTCTTCATCTTCTGGAGTACAATTGCGGAAATCTCCTGAGGTGAGTACTCCTTACCTCTTATCGACACCTTGATCTCGTCATTGGCACCAGAGACAACCTTGTATGGCACCATCGAGATCTCCTCGCTCACCTCATGGAACTTCCTGCCCATGAATCTCTTGATCGAGTAGACTGTATTCTCCGGGTTTGTGACCATCTGGTTCTTCGCAGGCTTTCCGACAAGTCTGTCGTTCTCTGTGAAGCCGACAACGGACGGGGTTGTCCTGTCTCCCTCGCTGTTTGTGATGACTACAGGCTCGTTGCCCTCCATCACTGCCACACAGCTGTTTGTTGTACCAAGGTCAATACCTATGATTTTTCCCATTTTATCTTCTCTCCATATATTGCTTTAATAAGTATTACAGGATGGATTTCATCCATCTCTTCCGGTAAGATAATAAAGACTGTTCCGATCGTCAATTATTTCTTGGGCTTTCCGACCATGACCTTGGCGGCCCTGATCACCTTGCCGTTGAGCTTGTAGCCCTTGAGAAGAACCTGCTTTACAATCTCCCTGTCGATGTTCTCATCCTCCTGGACAAGACAGGCCTCCATCACTGACGGATCAAAGTCCTCACCCTCAGGAGAGTACGGTTCAAGCCCCCAGTTGTTCTTCAGGATCGACTGAAGCTGGCTCTCGACCATCGAGATGCCGGTCTTTATGGACTCTGCATCCGTTGAGGACGATGCCGCCTCGACAGCTCTCGAGAAGTTATCGAGAGGATCAAGAAGATCCTTTATAAGTCCCTCATTGGCGTAACGCACAGCACTGTCCTTGTCGGCACGGAGCCTCTTCTTGTAGTTCTCGGTCTCCGCAGCCTCCCTCAGGGCCTTGTCCTTGAGATCAGCGACAACATCCTCAAGCTCCTTCACCTTGGCCTCAAGTGATGCAATCTCCGCATCCCTCTCATCAGATTCAGGAGTGGAAGCTGTCTCTTCCGTACCCTTTTCATCGTTGACGGGAGTCTCCTCCGTCATCTTTTTATCGTCTTCAGGCATTCTGCACCTCTTGTTCTTTCTGTTCTTTTTCATGATCCCCTCCGGCATCAGCCAGCAAAGGCAACGACTAGAAGATAATAAAGCCTGAGGATATAGTCAAACACCGCATGTCGTATTGACTTACCTTTCCGGGAAAGATAGATTCTACCTGTCTAGGGGTGGCGGCTGCCTGAGATGATACCCTCATACTTCTCTGGAACAATGGGAGGAAATGACGAGCCGCTCCCGGGGAGCGCATACATGAAAAGAATTCTCATCGCACTGTCATTAACCGTACTGCTTTCCGCACCTGTGTTCTGTCAGGCTGCAGCGGAGGAGGATGTACTCACGGTCTACGCCTATGACTCGTTCTCAGGAGACTGGGGACCTGCAGGCGACCTCATACCGCTCTTTGAGGAGAAGACGGGAATAAAGGTCAACCTTGTCGGAGCGGGAGACGCGGTGGAGATGCTCAGCCGCATCGAGCTTGAGGGAAAGAACACCGAAGCGGATGTCGTGATAGGCATTACCGATGACTTCGCATACAGGGCATATGATTACCTTGAGCCCTATGAATCCCCTGTCCTCGAGGATATTCCGGACAAGCTTGAGTTCGATCCACAGCACAGGCTCATTCCGTTCGATTATGGTGACTTCGCGTTCGTATGGGACTCGGAATCAGGAATAAGGAAGCCGGAATCACTCATGGATCTCACATCTCCAGAGTATGAGGGAAAGATCATCCTCATCGATCCCAGAACCTCATCGGTGGGACTTGGACTTCTTCTCTGGACATACAACCTCTACGGTGATGACTTCCTCACATGGTGGAAGGCAATGAAGGACAACGCGCTCACGATCGCGGACGGCTGGTCATCGGCTTACGGACTCTTCACGGAAGGAGAGGCTCCGGTAGTCCTTTCCTACACCACAAGCCCTGTGTACCATGTGATGAATGACAACACGACAAGGTATCAGGCACTGGTGTTCCCTGAGGGACACGAGGCGACAATAGAAGGTATCGGCATAGTAAAAGGTACTGACAGGAGGGAGGAAGCGGAGATCTTCATCGATTTCATACTCACCGAGGGTCAGAGAGCCATAGCCATAGCGAACTCGATGTATCCCGCGAACAGCACCACAGAGCTTCCGGATGCTTTTGACTATGCTCCGGAACCTGATATCATGTTCACATCATCAGGCATCACTGAGGATCTCAGGGACAAGATAACGGCACTATGGGCAGAAGAGATGGCAAGATAGGAAAGGAAGGACTATGGAACTACAGGGCAAGGACCATCCCTGCCCTGCTTCTCGTTCTGATCCTCTTCCTGATTCCGATGGCTCTCGTTTTCTCGAGCGCCATATCCGGAGGCACACTTGAAGAAGCCCTCCTTGACCGTTCCACATACAGGATACTCGCATTCACGGTTGAGGAATCACTGCTTTCCGCACTGATCTCGGTGCTTGTTTCCCTGCCGTTCGCCGCATTCTTCTCATCATTCCGCTTTCCGGGACGACGGATGATCCTCGCGCTGTCGGCACTCTCATTCACTATGCCGACAATACTCACGGTCCTCGGATTCGTCATCTGGTATGGCAACAACGGATACCTGAACAACCTCATCGCATCGGTCGCAGGACTTGACTACACCCCGCTGAGGATACTCTACTCCTTTCCCG
>CALXON010000199.1 GCA_944389985.1 uncultured Spirochaetaceae bacterium
CTGTCACATGATCTGCATGCATATGTGATATGAATATAGCTGAGATCTTCTTCCAGCGGAGATTCAGCATCTTCATCGAGACCTGGGTTCCCTCTCCTGAATCGAAGAGGAAGAGATCTCCGTCACGACGTACGAGGACAGATGTAAGAAAACGCCCGGGAAGTGGCATCATGCCGCTTGTCCCAAGCTGGAAAGCTTCAAGGTTCACGCCTGAAATACTATCAGGCGGAAGCCTCATCTGCAAGTGTCAGATACCGAGAGCCTTCCTGATGGACTCATCATAGTCAGGAGTCGCTCCCTCATGTGCAACAACGTAGTCAGCAAGAAGGGAGGCCCTTTCCATGGCTTTTCTCTCATCATAGCCGCGTGCAAGGGAGTCAAGGAAAGCTGCGGAGAAGCTGTCACCGGCACCGACTGTATCGACCACCCAGACCTTTCCGGAGCTCTGTCTGTACTCCTTTCCGTCTGAGAAGCATACAGAACCTTTCTTTCCGAGAGTGACCACAACACGCTCCACATTCCATCTCTCCTGAAGTGCGGATACAAACAACTCTGCAGGAATACCGAAGAGTGCTGCGGCAACAGGAATCTCCTCGTCATTCATCTTGACGATGGTCGCTTTCTCAAAACCTTTCTCAAGGATCTCCCGGGAGAAGAAATCCTTCCTGAAATTCACATCGAAGAAGAACTCATCCGCATTGATGGAGGAGAGTATCCTCTCAAGAGTTGCTCTCGAAACATCCGATCTCTGGCTGAGTGTTCCGTAGATGAAGACAGAGTAATGCTCCGAAAGGAATTCAGAGAGCTTTCCGTCATCAAGACGGATATCATCCCAGGCACATGGAGAGTTGAATGTGTATCCAGGTATTCCGTCCTTCAGCTCGATCTCGGCCTTTCCCGTAGGATACTGTGAAGAAAATATATATTCCCCGTTTATGCCAAGCTGTCTGACACGTTCAAGCGTATCCTCACCAAGGCTGTCCTTCCCCACTGCGCTGACAATACTGCAGTCAGCACCGAGCTTCGAAAGATGGGCAAGCACATTCAGAGGCGCACCTCCAAGTGTCCTGACATCCTCAAAAACATCCCAGAGGATTTCCCCGAAGGCAGCTGCTTTCATTCCTCTTCTCCCCCGTTGTCACGGACCTTCCACTTCTCTATGAGAGACATGAAGTCTGTCTTCTGGAGTATCATCTGCCTCTTCCTGACCTCATCCTGAAGCACTTCCTTGTCAACGAACGGCTTCCACTTCTCGACGACATTCTTCCCTGCTATGTGTCTTATGGACAGAGCTTTCGTATAGAACCTGTTCACACCATCGCAGAGTGATCTGTCCTCTATGATCGATATGCGCTCCGGGAACTGCAGGGCCAGAGAACGGCATGTGAAGATCCTGTAACCGAAAAGAAAGCATCTCACACCGAAATCCATGGACTGGAAGTACTCACCTGCTATCATCTCATCGAATCCTCTGAGGCGCTGGAAGAGTGCCCTGTCATACAGTCCGATCTCCATCACAGGATAGAGGTTGTCCTCCTCAGCATCCTCCTCGATCGTGGGGATGAATGAAAGCGGCTCTACGGTACGCCCCTTGATGTACGGCGCACGGAGAGTCGGAAGGATATCACCAGAGGAGGATATCATTACAGGAGTGATGAGCGCAGGATGGTTGTGGGCCGCCATATGCGCCATCAGTTTCTCGCCATCAAATGCTATAAGCACGGAATCCGTCCGGACAACGAGGAAGAACGAGGCGTAGCACTCATCTGCAAAGGCATTGATGTATGCTCCTGTCGTCGACGCGTTCTTGAAGACTATGAAGTTAACATCGGGATAGGCTTCCTGAACTTCCCCGTCCTCCATACGCCCTGATGTCGTCATGACATAGATGTGTGCGCTCATGTTCTCCGTATACCACTTGAGCGTCTTCTCAAGATCCTCCCTTGTCGAGAGATCAAGAATACCGATGGCAAGCTGTTCCTGTCTGTACAGTGACGAGATTCTCAGCCCCAGATCCTGGCGGCGGTGTATGACCCTATACTCACTCATCTTTGATAAAGACGATATCCTCAGGTCTGAAGATCACGTCCTTCCTCCCTTCTCCGAGTATCTTGATTATATCAGAACTTCTGTGTCCCTGGATAAGTTCAAGCTCGGTACTGTCGAAATATGGAACGGCCTTGGCGAACACCCTGCCTTCCCTGTCAGATATCGCAGCGACCTCTCCTGCGGAGAAGACTCCCTTGATGGAGACAATTCCGGATGGCAGAAGGCTCTTATGCGCAGAGAGGGCCTTCACAGCTCCGTCATCGACAACGATCGTGCCGGTGTAGGTCGTGTTCAGTATCCATCTCTCCCTCTGTGTCAGACGGCTGTCAGGATGGATGAATGTACCAACCTCCTCCCCGTCAGCTATCCTTAGTAGGACATCATCGACATAGCCTGAGGCGATGACTGTCGCGCATCCTCCCTTCTTCGCGATCTCGGCAGCCAGAAGCTTCGTCTTCATACCGCCCGTCGCGAATCTTGAGCCCGCGCCCTTCGCGTAGGACATTATCTCAGGAGTTATCTCATCGATTTCAGGAATGAGGAGAGCATCCTTGTCGGTCTGGGGCTTTCCTGTATAGATTCCGTCTATATCCGTCAGGAGCACAAGAAGGTCAGCATCGATCTTCGATGCGACAAGGGCGCTCATCCTGTCATTGTCACCGAACTGGTTTCCGATCTCCGCAGTGGATACGACATCATTCTCGTTGAAGATGGGTATGACTCCCATCGCAAGAAGCATCGACACCGACTGTCTGAGATTGTTGTAGCTCGTTCTGTTGTTCAGTATCGTACGGGTGATCAGCACCTGCGCACAGAGCATTCCGTGACTGCCGAACGCTTCCCTGTATGCACTCATGAGCACAGGCTGTCCGATAGCCGCACAGGCCTGTCTCATCCCTATGTACACGACAGGGTTGTTATGCCCTAGAGCCTTCGCTCCCAGTCCGACAGCTCCTGATGACACCAGAAGCACCTGATAACCCCGCTCCTGCAGCTTCGCTATCTGGCTTACGATGCTCCTGATCCTCCCCATGTCGATCCCGTCAGGAGATGAGAGTATGTTCGTTCCTGCCTTGATGACAATACGCTTCAATGACGACAGATCACGCATCAGATCAGCTCCCTGTGATGGAATTTCCTTCCATCCTT
>CALXON010000200.1 GCA_944389985.1 uncultured Spirochaetaceae bacterium
GGCACATATGCAAGACATCTGAAGAATGCTGTCGGATTCGGTCCCGGAATTCCCGGAGACGCAGAGAGATTCGGACAGGACAGAGGCCGCGGACATCAGCCCGATGAATATATTTCGAGACATAAGCTTGATGTGGCGTTCTCAGTTTATGTCGAGGCAATACCCGAACTTGATGGATTCACCGGAGCGTAAGGATGGAGAGTGCGGGGTCACTGAAGAAGACTGTATACAATGAGCTGATGGGAGACATTGTCAAAGGGGAACTCAGGGCCAATGACATTGTCACGGAAAACTCCCTCATACAGCGTTTCTCAGTCAGCAAGGCCCCTGTCAGGGAAGCTCTGATAGAGCTTTGCAAGGATGGTTTTCTCAGGAGTCTTCCCCGGTATGGCTATCAGGTGGTCCAGTGCACAGTTCCCGAGATAATCGAGATGCTTGATTTCAGGGAGGATCTGGAGGTGGGGAACCTGAAGAGGTGCTTCCCGTTCCTGACTCCCGGAAAGCTTTCGGTGTTCAGTGACAATATAGATGAGTGGGAGAAGAAAGGGGATATCGCGAGTGATCTCTATGGAAACTACTACCGCAACCAGTACTTCCATCTTCTCCTCTGCTCCCTCAGCGGCAACGGCTATGTCTACAGGGAGCTTGAGAAGGTGCTCAGGAGCAGTGCGAGGTTCTTCGCCGTGTACTACTCGTCGGCTTGGGACAATGAGAGGGAGTCGAAGGGGCTTTACCACCATATGATACTCGATGCCCTCAAGGCAGGAAGTTTGTATGATGCCTGTTCATATCTTGCGAAGGATATATCGGCAGTCAGAGATGAGATAAGGAAGGTCATATCATAGGAGGATCTGATGGACAGAGATAGGACTTATACAGCAATACTGAAGGAAGAGCTTGTACCGGCTCTCGGTTGCACGGAGCCCATCGCGCTTGCCTATGCCTCGGCAGAGTGCAGAAGGCTTCTCGGTGTGCTTCCTGAAAAAGCCACAGCCGAGTGTAGCGGAAACATAATAAAGAATGTCAAAAGCGTCGTCATACCGAATACAGGATCACTGAAGGGTATAGAGGCTGCAGTAGCCGCGGGAATGATCGGAGGCGATCCGGATCTCGGGCTAGAGGTCCTTTCAGCGGTGAAGGCAGAGGACCTTCCTCTCGTGAAGGAGTACATAAAGGAGAAGAGGGTTTCCGTGAAGCTTCTTCACACGACAGCCGCCCTCCATTTCATCATCACGATGGAGAAGGGGAATGAGAGCGCTTCTGTCGAGGTGATCCACCAGCATACGAACATCGTGAAGAAGGTGAAGAACGGAAAGACTGTGTTCGAGAAGGACGCATCCTCTGATGATATGAACTCATCGCTCACGGACCGCTCGGTTCTCAGCGTCTCCGGAATAATCGATTTCGGAGAGACAGGGGATCTTTCCCTCTTCGCTCCTGTCATCGAGGAGCAGATCAGGTGCAACAGTGCGATCTGTGAAGAGGGTCTCAGGAACAAGTGGGGTGTCAACATCGGACAGTACCTCATGGAGACGAGGGAACAGGATTTCATAACCGAGGCAAAGGCCACAGCTGCCGCAGGATCCGATGCGAGGATGAGCGGCTGTGAGTATCCTGTTGTAATCAACTCCGGAAGCGGCAATCAGGGAATAACGGTCTCCGTTCCTGTCATCGTCTACTGCAGACGCAACAACATCCCTCATGAGAAGCTTGTCAGGGCACTTGCGATCAGCAATCTCATAGCAATCCATCAGAAGACAAGGATCGGACGCCTCTCAGCTTACTGCGGAGCTGTCAACGCAGCCTGCGGAGCCGCCACCGCCATAACATGGCTTCAGGGTGGAACGAGAGAGCAGATCAATGAGACGATAACCAATACTCTTGCAACCATCTCAGGTATGGTGTGTGATGGTGCAAAACCGTCATGTGCCGCTAAGATCTCACTCGCGCTTGAGGCTGCCATGATGGGCCATGATCTTGCGATGGAGGATGACAACTTCCTCCCGGGTGACGGAATTGTGAAGGGTGATGTCGAGTCAACGATAATCGGAGTCGGTGAGATCGCAAGCAAGGGCATGCAGAGCACCGATGAGACGATCCTGAACGTTATGGTAAATGACTGAAAGAGACAGGAAGATATTCAGCATCCTCGACGGATACTATCCTGAGAGGATCTCATTCCTTCCAGTGGAGTCCCCGTTCAGATTCCTCGTGACGGTAATGCTCTCCGCCTCGACTACTGACAGGCAGGCGGAGGCTGCCGCAGCCTCCCTTTTCTCTGTCTATCCCGATGAGAAGGCTGTTGCTGATGCCCCTGTTGAGGAGATCGAGCGCCTGATCAGGAAAGCAGGACTTTCAAAATCCAAATCGAAGAACATAAAGAGCACTGCCGGAATCATCGCATCCTCAGGCATACCTGACACCATGGAGGGACTCACAGCCCTTCCTGGAGTCGGGGAGAAGACGGCTTCATGCTATCTCTGGGAGGTTCTTTCCGTGCCTGCAGTGATCGCAGATACCCATTTTGTGCGTACTGCAAGACGTCTGGGATTCACGGATACAGATGACAGGAACAGGGCAGCTGCTGAGATCCGGGAACGTTTTCCGGAAGATATGTGGGGAAGACTTTCGATGACGGTGAACATACACGGACGGAAGTTCTGCCATCCGAAGCCTGACTGCAGAGAGTGTCCCCTGTCCTCTATCTGTCCCTCCTCAGAGGTCTGAATCTGACAATCCTCGATGACATTCCGTCTGTCTCGACAGAAGCTATTCCCTTTATCTTGAGACACTCCGGGGGAAATTCATATGAAATGCTTTCCGCATTTTTTGAAATGAAGAGGCCAGCTCTTCTGGAGAGCGCCCTGATCCTCTCATCAAATACAGGCAGCACCCATGCCCAGCCGTTATGGACCGCTCTGGACTCAGGGTACACACAGCCGTCACCTATATCTATATCACCGTCTATTGACCCAAGGTCCGGAAGGATTATGCATGGAGGAAGGAGGTATGAATCCCATACCCCTGTCTTCCTGTAACAATCCGTGAGGAGTCTTCTCCATAATAGACGGGAATCCTCCTCGAGTGTAAGGACTGTTATTCTTTCTTTCATGCTTTGGTGTAGAGCGCCTGGGAGCTTACACCCTGAAGTCTGCCGAGCTTTCCGGAAAGAGCGCTGATAGTATCGCTCGGAGCATCCACGACGACGCTGATGATGCTCATGTTCCTCTTGTGATACGGAAGGCCCATCCTCCCTATGATGTACTGAGAGTACTGGTGAAGAAGCTCATTGACATTCTCTGCCTGATTCTTGTCCTCGACGATGATGCCGATGACTGCGATTCTCGTATCTTCATTGTTCTCCATGATATATGCCTCCGGGCCTATCTTTCGGCGTTTCTTGTGTATTGTCAATACGGGTGGTTTACAAAAGCTGTCCGTTGGGGTATAGTCTTTGAGTTGTGACTGGCATCTGCCATGCTCCTGGCAGCGTGCCTCTCTTAGAAGAACTTAATTTAAGGTGGAAAATAACATGGCTAGAAGATGCGAGATCTGCGGCAAGGGAACTATCTCAGGATCTGTTGTTCCCCGCAAAGGACAGGCTAAGAAGAAGGGTGGTGTCGGTCAGCATATCGGTGTGACCAAGAAGCGCACATTCGAGCCGAATCTTGTTTCGGTCAAGGCACTCATCAACGGCACTCCAAGGACTATCAAGGTCTGCACACGCTGCCTTAGAAGTGGTTTTGTCGAGAAGGTTGTATAAGACAATCCTGCAGAGGCAAGAGAGCTCCCGGAAGGGAGCTTTTCTCATATCATAATTCCGTTTTTCTCTTGTTCAGATGATGCTGGAGAGTATACGATAGGCCAAGGTTTCCATTAGGAGGAGTGATGGCTTCAATACATGTTCACGCACTTGAAGGCTCAATGCTTTCGTCAAGACCGGGAGTGACAAAGCTCCTCAGCATATTCAGAGGCGAGAATGCCGGTACAGAGGTCTTCGTGATCTCCCCTGTCTCATCCACTGATCTTTCAATGGAGAGTCTTCTCACATCGGCGGCCGCCAAGGATGAGAAGCTCTGGTCAAGACTGGAACGGAGTCAGAACGCATGGGAGGAGACCGCGGCGTCAATTCTCGGAGATGGCAACGGAACAGCGGTCATGGAGAGCATGGGCAGATCATTCTCTGAGATCGAGGATGTGCTGAGAGGCATGTGGATCCTCGGTGACGCTCCGGAGGCTGCGAGAAAGTATCTTGCGGAACTTACCGGTTCGTTCATGTCGCTCATTCTCGATTCATTCTTCAGAGAGCAGGGTATAGACTCCACGATCATGAGCGCATCTGAGGCTGTGAGAGCAGAGGTTCTTCCTCATGGTGTCATACTGGTCTCGGGAAACATGTATACAGCCCCGGGCTCTGTCGATGCTGCCGGAAAGAACCATGGGGACGGTGGCAGCGAGTATACCGCATCACTCATAGCATCCGCGCATGGAGCCGCGATCACATTCTGGAACTTGCGTTCACTTCTCTGTTCGGCGTCAAGAAGCGATGTGCCGTCCAGCGGAGTCATAGAACACCTGACATATGATGAGGCCACTGAGCTCTCATTCTTCGGAGCCCCGATCATCCATCCGCAGTCATTCCTTCCTGCGGTCCAGCGCTCCCTCCCGATATCCCTCAGGTACTGGGGGGACATAGAGAACAAGGGAACGCTCATCTCGAATGACCCGTATCCCGATGATCAGCTTCTGGCCAAGGCTTTCTCCGTTGTCAGGCATGTTGCCCTGATAAACGTCGAGGGATCCGGAATGTCAGGAGTGCCGGGCTTCTCATCACGTCTCTTCACGGCTCTGAGAACAGAGGGCATCTCCGTCATACTCATCTCACAGGCATCATCGGAGTATTCAATCTGTTTCGCCGTACCGCAGAAGGAGGCGCAGAGTGCCGAGAAGACTGTGCGTCATGAGTTTGCAGAGGAGATCGGTAACGGAAACATAGCCTCTGTCACAACCGAAAGCGATCTTGCCATCCTCGCTGTGGTAGGTGAGGGCATGCCGGGACGTGTCGGTGTCGCAGGCAAGTTCTTCTCATCCCTTGCAAGGGCAGGAGTCAACATCCATGCGATCGCACAGGGCTCCAGTGAGAGGAACATCAGCGCGGTCATAAAGAGCAGTGAGAGCGGAAGGGCTCTCAGATCGCTTCACTCCGCGTTCTTCCTCTCAGCCCAGACCCTCTCTGTCGGTCTTTTCGGGCCGGGAAACATCGGAGGAACACTCCTTGACCAGCTTGCCGCCGAAAGCGGAAGACTCCGTCGTGAGTTCGATCTCGATATCCGCATCAGGGGAATCGCAACATCGAAGAAGATGCTTCTCTCCGAGAGCGGTGTCGATCTCTCAAGATGGAGGGAGGAGTTCGCAGAGAAGAGTGTCGTTTACAACGAGGAGGTTTTCCTCTCACACATAAATGCGGCGTACTATCCCCATGCGGTGCTTGTCGACTGCACCTCATCAGAGGAAAGAGGAAGGCAGTACAGGAAGTACATCGATATGGGATTCCATGTCGTGACTCCGAACAAGAAGGCCGGCTCAGGTTCCTATGATTACTACGAGAAGCTTATGGCTGCCGCTGCGCGTACGGGAAAGAAGTTCCTCTACGAGACCACGGTCGGGGCGGGCCTTCCCATAATCTGTACTCTCAAGGATCTCAGGGAGACAGGAGACACAGTCTACAAGATAGAGGGCATGGTCTCCGGAACGCTTGCCTGGCTCTTTTCGATGTATGACGGCTCGGTTCCTTTCTCATCCCTTGTGCTCAAGGCAAGGGAACTTGGGTATACGGAACCGGATCCGAGAGATGACCTTTCAGGAATGGATGTCGCAAGAAAGACTGTCATACTTGCCAGAGAGCTCGGATACAGGACCGAGGTCAGCGACATCGATGTGGAGAATCTCGTGCCGGAGAGCCTCAGGAACATTTCAAAGGATGAGTTTTTGAAGAGAGTGGGTGAGATGGATGAGCATATGCTCAGACTGTATAAAGATGCGGAGAAGGACGGCATGAAGCTCAGATACGTCGGAAAGGTCGAGAACGGGGTGTGCTCTGTCTCCCTTTCCAGGTATCCTGAAGACCATCCTTTCGGTGCGGCAAGAGGCACTGACAATGTGATAGCCTTCACTACCGCACGATACAACAAGGAGCCTCTGGTCATAAAGGGACCAGGTGCCGGCCCCGAGGTCACCGCAGGTGGTGTGTTCGCGGACATACTGCGCCTGAGCGCGTATCTGGGATCGAGAATCTAGGAGGTGTGTTATGATGTATGTTTCGACAAGATCTGAAAACGGAGAGCGTTTCTCAGCCTCCGATGCAATTCTCAAGGGCCTTGCCCCGGACGGAGGACTGTTCATCCCTGAATCGGTTCCGTCCATCCCTTTCGATTTCACACTCTCCAGAGGTGCGTGGTATGCGATGTATCAGGCGATGAGACCATACTTCGAGGGAGATGAGCTTGAGGATGATCTCGAGGAGATCTGCCGCTCTGCGTTCTCCTTCCCGGTTCCGTTCTTCCATAACGGAGGCAAGGACACGCTGGAGCTCATCTATGGTCCTACGGCGGCCTTCAAGGATTTTGGGGCACGCTTTCTCGCATACTCGATGGAGAAACTCCTTGAGAGAAGGAATGAGGATCTTTCTATCCTTGTGGCAACCTCCGGTGATACAGGAGGCGCTGTCGCATCGGCATTCCACGGGAGGAAGCATCTTTCAGTAAAGGTCCTCTTCCCGGAAGGGAGGGTTGCTGAAAGACAGAGGAAGCAGCTCACATGCTGGGACGGTAATGTCGAGAGCTATGAGGTCGCAGGATCGTTCGATGACTGTCAGAAGATGGTGAAGGAAGCTTTCATGGATTCCTCCCTCTCCGGACTTTCAAGCGCAAACTCCATCAATCTCGGAAGACTGCTTCCGCAGATGGCATACTATGTATATGCATCATCACTTTATAAGGCGATATATGACCGTGAGGCTGTCTTCATCATTCCTTCCGGAAATGTCGGTAACTCGACTGGCGCATTCTGGGCAAAGGCCATGGGCGCACCTATAAAGAGCATCGTGCTTGCCGTGAATGCAAACAGGACGATCCCTGATTACCTTGAGACAGGTGAGTACCGCCCAAGACCGTCCGTGGAGACGCTCGCCAATGCCATGGATGTTGGAGCTCCCTCAAATATGGAGAGACTCTTCTCCCTGTTCAGGACTGTTGAGGACTTCCGTGCCAACGTCACGTCATATTCCGTGTCCGATGATGAGATAAGGAGAACGATAAAGGAGGAGTATGAGGAGAACGGACATATAATCTGTCCTCATACGGCCTGCGGAGAGCGTGTAAGACGCGATCACTATTCTGATGAGGATACGGTTGTCGTGGCCACGGCACATCCTGCGAAGTTCGACAAGATCGTCGAGCCGGTGATCGGCCATGTGGTCCCTGTTCCCGGACAGCTCTATGATATCCTACAGAAACCTTCGAATGCGAAGAGCATCGGCACCGATTATCATGAGCTTTTCGAGGCCTGACAGCAAAAGACAGTCATAGTGACCTGCATCATCTCCCTTCAGCCTTCAGGCATGGAGGGAGTTTTTTGATGATCTGTTCAGCAGACAGTTCGCATAAGTCTGTTTCATCACCAGACCACAGGTGTCTGTCCTGTGCTCACGAGAAAGTCATTGCACTTCCTGAAGTGTCCGTTCCCGAAGAAACCGCGGTATGCGCTCAGCGGACTGGGATGGGCTGATTCAAGAATCAGATGACAGCTTCTGTGTATGAGGGCTTTCTTGCTCCTTGCATAGCTTCCCCAGAGCATGAACACCTTCGGTCTCTCATCATCTCCAAGCGCTGTTATGGCATTGTCCGTGAACCGCTCCCAGCCTTTTCCTGCATGGGATGCTGCCCTGTGTGCCTGCACGGTGAGCGTACTGTTCAGGAGAAGGACTCCCTGCTCGGCCCATCTTGAGAGATCTGAGGACCAGGAGCTCTGAAGAAGTCCTTCATTCTCGATCTCGGTTCTTATGTTCACCAGCGATGGTGGTTCCTGTGTTCCTTCGCGTACCGAGAATGAAAGTCCCATGGCCTGACCCGGCTCATGGTATGGATCCTGTCCGACTATGACGACCTTGGTGCTGTTGAACGGAGTCATCCTGAATGCGTTGAAGATCTCATTCATCGGAGGGTATACGGTCTTTGTGGAGTACTCTGATTTGAGGAACTTCCTGAGCTCGAGGTAGTATGGTTTGTTCTGCTCTATGTCGAAAAGGGGCTGCCAATCATTACCAACGTTGATCATATGATCAATGCTCTGCCGATACATGCGTTACGTCAAGTGTTATAATCACGCTATGGAAAATGCTGAGGAGTATGTCAGAAAGGAAGTCCACAGACTGTACTGGGATCATGACGAGAACTGTGCGCGTACGACGCTCCGTATTCTTTCAGTTCTCATGGATGTTCCTGTTGAGAATCAGACGCTCACTGCAGCTCTGGGGATGCACGGGGCAGGAGGGTATGGTGCACAGTGCGGGCTGGTGGAAGGAGCCCTTATGTTCCTTGCCATCGTGGCTGAGAAGGATGGCACTGAAGATATACCCGGGCTTTGCAGGAGGTTCGCATCAGAGTTCGAGGCAGAGTTCGGCTCTCTCCGCTGTTCAGACCTGAGACCCGGAGGATTCTCCGAAAGTGATCCTCCTCACAGATGTGAGGAACTCACATGCCGTTCCATCCTCTTCGCATACAGATTCGCCACTGAGGCATTCTCCTCTCTCATGCACTGAGTTTTCAGTTTTGAATTCTTTCCGTACGATTTTTCTATAGTCTGTTGCGGATTACCTTTCCTTGCTGTACAACAGAGGTATGGCAGGAAAGGGTATAGACTTCACGGAGGGACCGATACGGCGGAACATACTGCTCTTTGCCGTTCCGCTTCTTCTTTCCAATCTCTTCCAGCAGCTCTACAATGCCGCTGATTCGGTCATAGTCGGGAACTTCGTGGGAGCGGAGGCGCTTGCCGCTGTCTCATCGTCGACTCCCCTGATAAACATGATGGTCGGCTTCTTCAACGGTATGGCGATCGGAGCTGGTGTGGTGATCGCACGCTACTTCGGTGCAAAGGATATGGAGGCTCTGAGGAAGGCCATACATACAGATATCGCATTCGGAGTAGTGTCAGGAGCGTTCCTTGTCATTGCAGGTACGATCTTCACCCCGCTGATCCTGCAGTGGATGGATACTCCCCCGGACATCATGCCTGAGAGCGTACGTTATTTCCGTATCTACTCACTTGGAGTGATCTTCTCCGTACTGTACAACATCATGATGGGTATAATGAACGCAATCGGTGACAGCCGCCATCCGCTCTACTATCTCATCCTGTCATCGGTTATAAACATCTTCCTTGATCTCTTCCTTGTCGGAGTCGTCCACACAGGAGTAGGGGGTGCGGCGTTCGCGACAATCATGTCACAGGCGGTGAGCTCCGT
>CALXON010000201.1 GCA_944389985.1 uncultured Spirochaetaceae bacterium
ACGATGACACAGAGAGGATCGCAGAGCTCGGAAAGGAACTCTCTGTGCTTCTTGAAGGTCAGGCAGAGGTCTTCTCCTCCGCTCCGAACAACCTTGAGGTTATGCCTCTCGGCATAAGCAAGGGAAGAGCTCTGGAGGCTGTCTCTGATCTTCTCTCGATTCCTCTCTCTGACATGATCGCATTCGGAGACTGGGACAATGATGCCGAGATGCTGAGAACAGCGGGAATGGGTGTATGCATGAAAAACGGCTCGGAGACGGCAAAGAAAGCCGCTAGGATGATCACATCATCGAACAATGAGGACGGAATAGCTGCAGCGCTCCTCACTCTCGGGATCTGAGGAACGCGAGGATTTCATCAGGATCTGAGGAGATGAGAAAATTCTCCACAGAAGAGCTCAGAGTCGAGATCACCCTGTCATAGATCCTTCCGCCCCACCCCGGACATCCTGTGAACACGGCAATTCTTCCGATGCCTCTGAAAAGGACCGTATCCGCTATTGCGTCGGCAGAGGGATTGAACGAAAGAAGAGTGCCTGAGAGCACTGCACCGCTTATGTCAGGAATATGGCTGAGAGTATCCGCAAGCTCATCGGTCATCATCACGGACGGCGCACTGCCCTTGATGAGAAGGTCCTCACCGATCATGAAAGCGGAGTGTGCGTCCTTCCTGATCACATCCGCACTCCTCTCTCCAAGCATCTCCTCCATATCCTTTCCCGCATGGTCTGAGGAGAGCGCAGTCACGAGCCTTAGCCGGGGAAAGGCCATTCCTGTTCCTGAGAAAGCTCTTGAGAAGAGACCATCCTTCTCCTTCCTGTACTCCGAGATAATCTCACCGATCACAATGTCCATACCCTGATGATAGCAGATCAGCGGTCTTGGATGAATCCTCCGGGATTGAATATAATCACGGTATGAACACAAAGAAAGCTGTATGGATAGGACGTCCGGAAAAGCTCAGGACAACACTTCACTCATTCTCGTTCGAGCCGGACGGAAGCTCATCAGTCTTCTTCACGGCAGGAGAGGACGGAAGCATCGATCTGAAGAAGTCAGGAAGCGCTGAAAGTGCCTTCATGCTTCTTCACACACCCTCAGATTATGTCCTCTTCCGTAAGTCGTCCATCAGCCTCGTATTCTCCGGCATAAAGGCGGAGATTCCCGCCATCTCAGGTGATCATGTCATTCTCGAGAAGAAGGGACGGAAACTCACGTTCACCGATGGAGAGAAGACCATCCTTGAACTGGAGAAAGATGCGTTCTCCGGTTCCGCTTCATTCGGAATTGTAACAGAAGGCCCGGGAACGGTATCAATCGAGGTTTTCTAGCATCGCCTGAAATGGTATAGTTCCTGTATCTCTCAAGTCCCCTTTGGAAGGGACGTAAGGAAGGACCGTATGGAAAACAAGGAAGAAAGATCACTCAATTTCATTGAGAAGATCGTGGAGGATGACCTCAGGGAAGGAAGAGTACCGGACAACACAGTCGTTACACGCTTTCCACCGGAGCCCAATGGCTACCTGCACATAGGGCATATAAAATCAATATGCATCAATTTCGGAATAGCTCAGGAGTATGGCGGCAGATGCCATCTCAGGCTTGATGACACGAACCCGGAGAAAGAGGATCAGGAGTATATCGATTCGATCAAGAGCGATATCCACTGGCTGGGATTCGACTGGGGAAAGTACGAGTTCTACGCATCCGACTACTACGATCAGCTCTTTGACATAGCGGTCAGACTCATAAAGGAGGGAAAGGCCTATGTAGACTCCCTCTCACCCGAGGAGATGAAGGAATACAGGGGAACACTCACACAGCCTGGCAAGAACTCTCCTGACCGTGACAGGTCCATAGAGGAGAACCTCGACCTCTTCATGAGGATGAAGAACGGTGAGTTCCCGGAGGGAAAGTACACGCTCAGGGCTAAGATCAACATGGCAAGTCCAAACATAAATCTCCGTGATCCCGCACTCTACAGGATCAAGTACGCAGAGCATCCGAGGACAGGCAACAAGTGGTGCATCTATCCGATGTATGACTTCACCCACCCCATCTCCGATGCCATCGAGGGCATCACCCACTCGATCTGCACACTTGAGTTCGAGGATCACAGACCGGCATACGACTGGGCGACATCAATCGACGGAATCGAGCACACCCCGCACCAATATGAGTTCGCAAGACTCAACATCAACTATCTCCTGATGAGCAAGAGAAAGCTTCTCTATCTTGTGAACAACCATCTTGTGGATGGCTGGGATGATCCGAGAATGCCTACGATCGCAGGCATCAGGAGAAGAGGATACTCACCTGAGGCCATGAAGGACTTCGTACAGCGCGTTGGAGTTGCCAAGGTGGAGTCAGTCGTTGACTACTCTCTCATGGAGTTCTGCGTCAGGGAAGATCTGAACAAGAGGGCTAAAAGGCTCATGGCGGTCCTCGATCCGCTGAAGATCATCATTGACAACTATCCTGAGGACAAGATCGAGTACTTCGATGCAGAGAACAATCCCGAGGATGAGAACGGCGGAACACACAAGGTGGCCTTCACGAAGGAGCTCTACATCGAGAGAGAGGACTTCATGGAAGTTCCGGTAAAGGGTTACCACAGACTGTATCCGGGTAGTGAGATAAGGCTCAAGCACGCATACTACGTCACGGCAGTCTCCGTAGACAAGGACGAAAATGGGAACATCACTGCAGTGCACTGCACATATGATCCGGAGTCCAGAGGTGGTACAACAGCAGACGGAAGGAAGGTCAAGGGCACAAGCCACTGGGTATCGGCGACAGAGTCGATCACCTGTGAGGTCAGACAGTATGACAAGCTCTTCAAGGCGGAGAATCCAGGAGCGGCTACAGGTAACTATCTTGATGACCTCAATCCTGACTCGCTCGTCATCATAAAGGATGCAAGGATCGAGAAGGAGGCAGGGACGGCGAAGCCGGGAGACTACCTCCAGTTCATAAGGAACGGCTACTACATGGCAGACAGCCATGACAGCACTCCTGAGCATCTGGTGTTCAACCGTACGGTCACGCTCAAGGACTCCTGGTCCAAGATGAAGGCGAAAATGGGAATCTGATCACCGCATCACGGCAGCGGACAGCAATGCGATGTTCGCTGCTATGTATGTCCACATGATCACGAAATCAGAGGTGTCGCCATTGTATGCCTTGTTGTATGCGATGCGCGAGTCTGAATAACCGAAGAGGACGACGCCGAGAAGCGCAAGAAGCGAGGATGGAAGCGCGGACAGGGAGAACGATGCGCTGATCCCCGCTCCGAAAATATAGATCGCAGCTCCATAGATCACAAAACCCGGGAAATCATCGGCATGGCTGAAGTGTATGGTCCAGACATAAAGCGAGAACGGCAGTGCGAAGACGACAGCTCCAGCGATAAGTCCCGGGATGGAGAATGACCTGATGAGGAAGAACGCCGTATAGAACGCATGTCCTGTCATGAATGAGATCACTCCCGCGATGAATGCCGCCTTGTGACGCTTGAAGATCAGGGCAATGTCGCCGGCGGTATAGAAGATGGCGACAAGGACAAGAAGATACGGAGTACCGACATCAAACGAGGAGAGCACTCCATAGTACAGGAGCGGCATCAGAAACGGCTTTGTGACTGCCGACACAAGAGGCTTCTCCCCCAGTCTTGCATAGAGATGCACTGCGGCCATTGTCAGGAACAGCGATAGAGCGACACTTCCCATAGCTGAATTGTATCATGCATCTTCACAGGAAACCTCATAGGGAATACAATTCTGACATGCGTTACTTCTCCGACTGTCACTTCCATGTCATGACACTAGAACATCCGAATTTCGCCACATTCCTGAATTCCTTCTACGATTCAGCAGCGGGGCTCCTTTCCGCGAACATGACACAGAACTACATACTCACTCCAGAGCTCTTCAGGGGCGATAATTTCCTGAACATGCTCACAAACACGCTCACTGCGTTCGAACGTCCGATCGGAGACACTTTCACGATGATGGAGGATGATCTGAGAGGAGCGTTCACATCAAAGGAGAAGGACAGCTACGCCCCGATAGATCCGTATATCCATGACGGGAAGCTCAACATAAGGGGAATGGAGTTCGACAGGATGATCATGATACCGCTCATCATGGACTTCTCGCAGGACCAGAAGGAGCTGGACAAGATCTACTACACATTCCCTGCGGAGGACAAGATCACATCATACATCCATGACACGATCGAGGGCATGAACGCCTACTACAGGAAGAATCCTGACGGACTGTTTGAGTTCTATCCGTTCGCGGGCATCAACCCCAGACTCCATTCCATGCGCTTTCTGGAGAACTTCCTGGAAACGTACATCAACACATCGCACAGGATGCACCATCCTCATGATATCCCGCTCAAGCCCTGCTACGGCATAAAGATCTACCCTCCTCTGGGATTCTGTCCATGGCCCGATGACAGGGAGACGCTGGAAAAGCACAGGTATCTCTACAGCTTCTGCGAGAAGAACAGGGTACCGATCATCACGCACTGTGATGATCAGGGATTCAGGGGAGTCTCGGCAGAGCTTGCATGGAAGTATACCGATCCGGCGACATGGAGGACAGTACTCGAGAACTATCCGTCGCTGATCATTGACTTCGCCCACTTCGGAAAGCAGTACGCATTCTCCGAGAGGAACAACATCTCAAGCATGGCCCAGCGTCTCAGACGTCAGCCTGACAGTCCGTGGTTCTCATCCCTCATACGCCTCATGACAGAGTTCGAGAATGTCTATGCGGACCTCTCCTTCTCAGGCTGTACCGATGAGTTCTATACAGAGCTCCTGAACTACCTCTCAGGACTGGACGGAAAGATGAGGGAACGCATCATATCCAGAATTCTCTTCGGCTCTGATTTCTCCGTGAACCTGCTGAAAGTGGAGTCCTACACGAAGTACTGGTCGGTCTTCGAGAAGTCTCCCTTCACCGATGAGGAGATGGTCAGGATCGGAGAGGAGAACTGCCTCCGCTTCCTCGGCTTCGGATCAGAGGAAATTGAAGAGAAGGAACACAGACGCATTGGTTTCAGACCATGACGGCATTCCATTGAACGAGTCGAACGTACCCTCCATCGGAACAGATGCCGCCGCACCTATGCTCAGCATGCCCAGATTCAGCGTCAGGGCCAGCCTGTAAGCCAGAGATGCTCCCATCATCGCATTGGAGTAGTCACTTACCGGATTGCCGTTTATGTACCAGCTCTTTCCGGATGCGTCATACTGGAAGTCGAGATCAAGGGCCAGGCCGAGAGCTATGTCGAGAATGCCAGCAGCCGGAATGTTCAGGTTGACGGACGGTTTTGTTCCTATCGTGTGCACATTGCCGCCGAATGAGTATGTGAATGGCACATCAAGGGACACCCATGAAAAGAGATTCAGTCTGACATCCCCTCCGAAACCGTAGCTGTTTATATCCTTCGCCCTCTCACTGTCGGAAAGAACGGTGTGCTCGAACGTGATGGCAGGACCGATCTGGAAAAGAGGAGTCGCGGCAAGTCCTGTAAAGGACATCATGATGATCAGAACAAGTATTGCAAGCCTTCGTCTCATACCCTATTTTTACCACAGGGATCGAGGGAACACCATGATTTTTTCCAGCGTACGTTAAGCAAATATTAGCAAACAGTTAAAACTGGAAAAACCGATTTACAGCTCATTCAACCTTCTGATAGCCTCAGGGTAGCTATGTCTATTCTTATAACACTCATCAGGATCACAGGCTCCGTAGGCCTCTTCCTGTATGGAATGAAGATCCTCTCTGACGGACTTCAGAAATCTGCGGGAAACAAGCTCAAGTCCTTTCTGGAGCTCATGACATCCAACCGCTTCATGGCTGTCTTCACAGGTCTCCTGATAACAGTCATCATCCAGTCATCCTCAGCGACAACCGTCATGGTCGTCTCATTTGTCAACGCAGGCCTGATGAACCTTGTCCAGGCCATCGGTGTCATAATGGGAGC
>CALXON010000202.1 GCA_944389985.1 uncultured Spirochaetaceae bacterium
GGGATTCCTGAAGAGGATAGAGATCTGTGGAAGTGACGGATCGGCGATACTGGAAGAGGAGAGCCTGAAGTTCTGGCAGTTCAGGGAAGAGAGGCCTGAGGACAAGGAGATAAGGGAGAAGTATGCGAACTACACGGCAACGGGTGGAGGAGCAGCTGATCCGAATGCTATAGGGTACCATGGACATGCGAGGGTATTTGAGGATGTGATGGAAGCGCTGGACACAGGAAGGACACCGTCGATAACCGGAAGAGAGGCAAGAAAGTCCGTGGAACTTATCCAGGCTGTTTACAGAAGTGCCAGAGAAGGCAGGACTGTTGAACTCTGACAAACCCGTATTATCTGAATACAGGAGGAGGCGAGGCCTCCTCTTTCGTGTTTATAGGTCGTAATTATTTTAAATATAAATAGTTAAAACTGAATAATATTTGTCTGGATATGGATTGCAGTAAATGAAATGGAAGAAATTCCATCATGGTAGTCTGTACTGGCCTTTTCCGTCTTTCTGAAGTCTTCCTTCATCACAGAGCTTTCTGAGTACCCGCTGTAGCTGTCGTCTGCTGCATCTGAGCATGTAGGTCGCATTGTTGATTCCTTTAAGAGAACCATCATCGCAGAAATCTCTGAGGTAGTTCAGGACTCTTTCCTCAACAGTCGCCGATACACCTTCCGTGAATGCTATTCTGGTGAGTTTTGAAGAGAGAGAATTAAGAAGGGTGTGGAGGAAGCGTGGATCATTCCAGAGTTTTTCCCTGCAGTATGAGAGTGGAATGGATATCACGCTCACCTGATTCCTGGCCTCCACAAAGAATGAAGTGGCACTGGCTGTAAGGACCTCGATATCTCCGATGACCTCAGGAGCATTGATGGTGCTTATGGGAAAAGAAGAGCCATCCGGCCTGATTCCATAGATCGCAGCAGTACCGTTTGTAATGAAAAGAATATCATCCAATGGATTAACAGGGGAGATTATTATCTCTCCCCGCTCATACCTGCAGACCATAACAGCATCACAACCTGAGACAATGTCTGTAATTCCAAGTCTGCCGGCTTCTTCCATGATGAGAGTGCTGTCACTGATTCTCTTCATGACAGCATTGTGCCATATGGCACAGTAATTTGAAAGTGAATCTGCTAATCGTGATCAGCGTATGGAAGAGAAAAACATATTCATGAGTGACAGTATCTCAAAATCGTACCTGAGGCTGGCCCTGCCTGTTGTGATGAGCATGGTGGTGACCCTGATATACAATCTTGCAGATACATTCTTTGTTGCGCGTACCGGCTGTACGGCTCTTGTCGCAGGTGTATCTCTGGGCGCGCCGGTATTCACATTCCTGATGGCTGTAGGAAACGTACTTGGACAGGGCGGCAGTGTCCTGATCTCAAGACTGCTGGGGGCAGAACGACAGGGCTGAGCTAGGCCGGACAAGTTCTTTCTGCTTCTACATCACCATTGCCGCAGGCATCATCATCGCATCTCGCGTGCTCATCTTCCGTGTTCCTGTCCTCTATCTTCTCGGTGCGGATGATGAGACCTTCGTATATGCCTCCGATTACTTCATCCCTCTTGCAGTCGGGGCTCCGTTTGTCATGCTTTCTTTCATACACTCGAACATTCTGCGCTCTGAGGGTATGTCAAAGGAATCAATGATCGGTACGGTAACTGGAGCGCTTGTCAACATCATACTGGATCCTGTTCTCATCTCAGGTGTCGGAATGGGTGCCTCCGGTGCAGCCATCGCAACCGTGATCGGTTATATCTCCGCGGATCTGATCTATCTTTTCTTTGTTCGGAGACGCAGTCAGGTGCTTTCCGTATCTGTCAGGAATGCCAGAGTGAACATGAAAACGCTGATGCAGATTCTTGGTATCGGAATTCCCGCGGCTCTTGCAAATCTCATGCAGAGCTTTACCTCTGTCATGATGAATCAGTATCTGCTTCCTTATGGCAATGACAAGATCGCGGCCATGGGTATTGTGCTGAAGGTGAGCATGATCGCACTGCTGATCCTCACGGGATTCGCATTCGGAGGGCAGCCGCTTTTCGGATATTATTTCGGCCTTGATGACAGGGCAAGGCTTTCACGCCTCTTCCGTTTCATGTTCATATTCATCCTTTCTGTAGCCATTGTACTGACTCTTCTCATAGTCATTCTGGCCCCTGTTCTCATAGAAGTATTCATGGATGATGAGATGATAATCAGGGATGGATCACTGATGCTCCGTCTTCAGGTGATCACAATGCCGCTTGTCGGTATCATCCTGCTTCTGACAATCATATTTCAGGCAGCAGGAGAGGTGACCGGATCATTCATCCTCTCAATCGGAAGACAGGGAGTCATATTCCTCATTGTCCTCCTTCTTCTGAACTGCCTGACAGGATACACCGGTGTAATCTCTGCACAGGCTGTTTCAGATGTCATCACTGCATTACTTGCATTCCTGCTCTTCCACATAAGGCTCAGAAGCAGGATGAGATGAGCCTGGAGAATCTAAAGCGAAACACCTGGAAAATCTAAAGCGAAATGCTTGGAGAATCTAAAGTCAACAATGTTAATATTATGTATATCAATGAATTATATAAATGATGATTGTTGAGGATTTTTGAATGCTGTTCCGGATGTCAAAATAATGGTTTTTCTTCATGAGCGTATGATAAAATCATGTCAGCAGAAGGAGCATGCAATGCATTTCACGCCTGAGAATCCCGATTATCTTTTAAGTCCATATACAGGCCTTATGAGGAAGCACTGGATAGAAGCCGGCAAGTATATACTCGAAGGAGTGTTCCGTCATGTAAGTACGATGGATTCTCCTGTTCTTGTGCCGCGATATGAGACAGAGATCACCTATCCGAACAGTCATACACCGGCATGGAAGGTACAGGCAGAGTACTATGAGGGACTTGCCCGCAGTTTCTTCATTGCCGCTCCTCTGATTGCCATAGAGCCTGACCTCGAGATTTCCGGCATACCGCTGAGGAAGTACTACAAGGATCATATCCTCCGTTCCTGCACTCCCGGAGACGGGCAGTATGTTCTCAGCTACAGTGATATGGATAAGGACTCAGAACCTTCGTTCGGGCTTCACACCTACCAGCAGACTGTCGAGACCTGTGCTGTAGTCATCGGCCTTGTCACCACAAGAAAGGAGATATGGGACACATACAGCCAGAAAGAGAAGGACAGGATCGCCTCATTCATCAGAGATTATGCGAACGGCACTACAGCTACGCAGAACTGGAGGCTCTTCAACATGCTCGATCTCGCTTTCCTCTCGATGATGGGATATGAGATAGACAAGTCCATCATGAGGGAACATGCTCGGGCGATCCTTGCATATTATGCAGGGAATGGATAGTACAGAGACGGCCATACGTTTGACTATTACTCCGCCTGGGCTTTCTAGGTCTATGCTCCAATATGGTGTAAATGGTACGGATATGAGAATGAGGAGTATCTTGCAGCAGAGTTCGAGAAAAACTCGAATGAGTTCATGAAGACTTATGACAGACTCTTTGACGTGAATGGTCATGTCACGATGTGG
>CALXON010000203.1 GCA_944389985.1 uncultured Spirochaetaceae bacterium
ATATGAAGAACAGTGCATACAGACCGAGGATCATTGACAGGGAAATACAGCAGAAGCTTCAGCTGGCAAAGGCAGTATGCGTACAGGGGCCTAAAGCATCAGGTAAGACATGGTCCGCGAAGAATCAGGCGGAAAGTGCCATCATGCTTGGAGATCCTGCTGACAATTTCGCCAATCGAAGGATTGTCATGATGGACAACTCGGCCGCACTGAAAGGGAAGTCTCCTCATCTCATCGATGAGTGGCAGGAGATTCCTTCTCTATGGGATGCTGTGAGATTTGCCGTGGATGAATCCCCCGAGATGGGAAGATTCATACTGACAGGATCATCCACTCCATTGAAAAAGGGGGTAATGCATTCTGGAACAGGGCGGATTGCACTTGTGAACATGAAACCAATGTCACTTCTGGAATCAGGGGAATCGTCCGGTAAAGTGTCTCTCTCTTCGCTGTTCAGAGAAGGAATATCTGAAGCTGTCAGTACAGGGAGTGTGAGAATAGATGATCTTGCATATTATATTGTCAGGGGAGGATGGCCGGCAGCCCTGGATATTCCCCGTGAATATGCATCCTCTTATGCTTCTGATTATGTGAAAGGAATACTTCAGGAAGATATTCCCCGGGTGGCAGAGACAATTGATATGATAAAAATGCACAGGTTCATGCGATCCCTTGCCCGTAATGAGAGCACAACCGCTTCAAAAAGAACGTTGCAGAGAGATATGAACGGGGAAATAAGTGATGTGACAATCGACTCATATTCCTCAATTCTCTCGCGTCTGTTCCTTGTTTCAAACCAGCTTCCGTTCAGTCCTGCCGTAAGATCATCTCTGCGTCTCAAACAGATGGAGAAACGTCATTTTGTGGATCCCTCCATCTCAGCAGCACTGCTTGGAATGACGGAAGCTTCCCTGCTTTCAGATCTGCAGACATTCGGTTTCCTTTTTGAGGCTCTTACCGAAAGGGATCTTTCAATTTATGCAGAAGCTTCCGGATGCAGGCTCATGCATTATCAGGATTACAGAAATAATGAGATAGATGCCATTGTAGAGGCTCCGGATGGCTCATGGGGAGCTGTTGAGATAAAACTTGGGGCAGGGGAGATAGACCATGCCGCTCATACGCTTCTGAAGGCAGATAAAGCCATGAGGGAAGCTTCTGGAAAGGGCGCATCCTTCCTTGCTGTGATCTGTGGCCTCACGACATATGCCTATAAACGTGAGGATGGGGTGAATGTCATTCCTTTGACTGCACTTGGCGTATGAAATGAAAAAGAAACGGACCTCGCTTGAGGCCCGTCCTTCATCAGAACATTGCTTTGAGATCTTCAAGAGCTTCCTGATCTATCACTTCCCAGGGGAATGTGACATCGGTCCTTCCGAAGGATCCTTCACCTGCGGCCTTGAGATAGACCGGAGTCCTGAGATTGTACTTCCTGATCATTCCCTCTGGGCGGAGGTCATAGTGCTTCTTCACCCATGAAAGGATTTTGTCCTCGCTGAGCTTTCCTGTACCGTATGTGAACACGGCAAGGGACACTGGCTCTGCAACGCCGATCGCATAAGCAGCCTGAAGCTCACACTCTGCTGCAGCACCTGCGGCGACTATTGTCTTCGCGATGTTCCTGAGAGCGAGTGATGCAGTCCTGTCGACCTTTGTGGGATCCTTTCCGGAGAAAGCTCCGCCACCATGATGAGCATAGCCGCCATAGGTGTCGACGATGATCTTTCTTCCTGTCAGTCCTGTATCGGCAGCGGGACCACCGAGTACGAAACGTCCTGTAGGATTGATGAAGTACTTCGTGTTCTCATCTGCCATTCCTTCAGGAAGGACAGGATCGATCACGTTCTTCCTTATATCCTCTCTGAGCTTCTCGAGACTTACATCCGGATCATGCTGGGCAGAGATGACGACAGCTTCAATCCTTACCGGTTTCCTGTCATCATACTCAACCGTCACCTGTGACTTTCCGTCAGGTCTGAGGTAGGGGATGGTTCCGTCCTCTCTGAGATCAGTGAGTCTCATCGTGAGCTTTCTTGCCAGATTCATGGCAAGAGGCATGTACTCCTCTCCCTCGTCGGATGCATAACCGAACATCATTCCCTGATCGCCTGCTCCGAGCGTGGAGCTGTCACTGTAGGAGTTGTTGACTCCCATCGCGATGTCTCCGGACTGCTCGTGCAGTGAGCATGTGATATTCGCAGTATCGTCAAATCCGTACTCGGGCTTTGTGTATCCGATGGATCTGATGACCTTTCTTGCCGTACCGATATAGTCGACCTTCGCCTTTGTGGTGATCTCACCCATGATGTGCACTGCCCCCGGCTCGGCAATCACCTCGCACGCTGAGCGTGACATGGGATCCTGCTTCAGAAGCTCATCAAGGATTCCGTCCGCTATCTGGTCACAGACCTTGTCAGGATGCCCGTTGGTGACCGATTCTGATGTGAAGAATCTTCTCATACAGTCCTCCGCTCAGACCGGCTGGCCCGGATGTGATTTATGCCAGAGCTCGTCTGCCACAGGCTTCCAGTTTGTTGCGGCTTCCTTACACTTCGCGCAGAGATCATCGACATCCTCTTTCGCACTGAGATCTGTCGATTCAGCACCTGATGCGTGGACCATCTCAGCAAGCGCTCCGTTGTTGTCGAGAAGCGGGCACGGTCTCAGATAGTTCGGTGAGAACGGCTGATGCTGGGCATACTGCTGGAAAAGCGGTCCCTGAAGTGCTTCGATGAGAGTGTGCTCGTGGATGTTCGTGTCGGAGTAGTGGATGAATGCGCATGGCTCACAGTCTCCGTTCGCGTTGATGTGGAGGTAGAATCTTCCTCCTGCGATACAGCCGTTGACATACTCGCCGTCATTCCAGAAATCCATCGTGAAGATCGGCTTCGTGTGCCTGTATTCACGGATCTTGTTGTACATGTACTCTCTGTCCTCGGCTCTTGCCATGAGATCTGTAGGAGCACCGACACCGACCGGCATGTAGGTGAAGAACCATGCGAACTTCGCTCCCATCTTCACCATCCAGTCGAAGTACTCTTCCGAGCCGATGACCTTGTAGTTCTGATGTGTGTAGCAGCAGGAGACTCCGAAAGGAAGCTTGTGGGCCTTGAGGATCTCCATCGCCTTCACGACCTTGTCATATGTACCGTTGCCGCGCCTTGAATCGGTTGCCTCTCCGAAACCCTCTACAGAGATTGCAGGCACGAAGTTCTTCACCCTGAGCATATCCTCTGCGAACTTGTCATCGATGAGTGTTCCGTTCGTGAATGCCATGAACTGTGAATCAGGATGTGCTTCACAGAGTCTGATGATGTCAGCCTTCCTTACAAGAGGCTCTCCGCCTGTATAGAGGAACATCCTCGTTCCGATCTCATTCGCCTGATTTATGATTGAATCAAGGGTCTCATAGCTGAGGTTGAGCTTGTTGCCGTATTCGGCAGCCCAGCATCCGACACAGTGAAGGTTGCATGCGCTTGTAGGATCAAGAAGGATTGTCCATGGAATGTTGCAGCCATACTTCTCCTTCGCGATCTTCTTCCTTCTTCCTCCGAGAATCGTCGCGTTGATCAGGAAGTTCTCGAATGTCTTCTGCCTGACCTCCGGATCTATATCGGTCCAGAAACTCTTTACGAGCTGATACCAGTTGCTGTTCTTGTCACCAAGAACCTCGTGTATGCGCTTGCGCTGTTTTGCGACAGTTCCTTCTTTCTCGTCGTACTTGTCCACCCAGCTGATGATCTTCTCGATCGCATCGTCCGGATCTTTCTCGTTGATGTACGACAGCACAGTTTTCAATGCAAGTGCTTCCGCGTTTTCTTTAAGTGTGTTTTTCATCTATGCACTTCCTTCTTCTGTGAAGATAACCATAGCTGATTGTAAAGTCACGCGAAACTTATTTCAACATCGAAGGAGGTGGTTCACCTGAGCGTTATGAGACACCTTTCAGACAATCTGATCACCCGGGATCTCAGTTTCTTCACGAAAACCTCGGGTCTCTCCGGCTCATCCTCAGAGAGCCAGCGGCAGATGGCTGCCAGAAAAGCATCGAGAGCGAATGATATATAGCCGTCCCTGTCGGAGATCTCGTCGAAGATATCCAGAAGACACTTCATCAGAAGCGGTTCCATGATCCTTCCGAGGTATGCGTTGCCGGGAATTCCCAGTATGGATCTGCAGAATGCTTTTTCCTTATATAGGTACCCGAAGAGCATGACCATGACTTCCCAGCCTTCCTCCTCTTCCGGGGTTGTGTCGAGGTATTCCTGGAATTCCGTGTCGAGAATCCAGTTCACGAGTTCAGTCTTGTTTGCGAAATGATAGTAGAAGCTCTTTCTTGTGAGACCTGCTCCCCCTGCGATCATTCCTATGGGTATTTTATCAAATGGATACTTGCCCATAAGGGTTTTGAGAGAGACAGCAAGTGCCTTTCTTGTATCTTCTGATCTAGCCATACAGTGAATTTTACAGCTTTGGACAGCTGTAAACAAGAAAAATTGGACAGGTGCTTGCTTGATGCGTTTTCGATCGGGCGGTAGAATCCGCATATGTTGACACTCGATACGGTTTACCAGGCTTCATTCGCGCTCAGACAGGCAGCGCGTGTTACAGATCTGATCAGGGCTCCCAAGATGTTCCCTGACAACGATGTCTTCCTAAAGACAGAGAACCTGCAGATAACAGGATCATTCAAGGTCCGTGGCGCATACTACAAGATCTCAAGGCTTACGGACGAGCAGAAGAGAAAGGGCGTCATCGCATGCTCTGCGGGAAATCATGCGCAGGGTGTCGCGCTTGCTGCCTCGAGGCAGGGGATCGATGCTCTCATCTGTCTTCCTGAGGGCGCTCCGATATCGAAGGTGGAGGCGACAAGAAGTTATGGAGCTGGAATCGAGCTCGTGAAGGGTGTATATGACGATGCGTACAACAGGGCTCTTGAGATAATGAAGGAGACAGGACGCACGATGATCCATCCGTTCGACGATGAGGATGTGATCGCAGGGCAGGGGACGATAGCGCTTGAGATACTCCAGCAGCTTCCCGAGGCTGATGCCATAGTCGTTCCTGTCGGAGGTGGCGGTCTCATCTCAGGAGTGGCATTCACCGCCAAGATGCTCAAACCATCCATAAAGATCTACGGAGTGCAGGCGAAAGGGGCCGCTTCCATGCTTGTCTCTCATGAGATGCATGAGATCCATGCGCTTTCAGGTGTCAACACGATAGCAGATGGAATAGCGGTGAAGTGTCCGGGAGACATCACATTCGGCCTTGTCGAGAAGTATGTCGATGAGATAGTCACCGTGACGGACGATGAGATAGCTGTTGCCATTCTCGATCTGATGGAGAAGCAGAAACTGGTCTCCGAAGGAGCCGGAGCTGTCGCGGTGGCTGCTGCACTGTCAGGACGCATTCCTCTCACAGGACGTACTGTCCTCCTTGTCTCCGGTGGCAACATCGATGTGACTGTGCTTTCCAGAGTCATAAACAGGGCGCTCATCAGAGAGGGCAGGCTTGCTGATATCACGGTGGAACTGATAGACAAGCCGGGACAGCTTGTCGAGGTGTCTATGATCATCGCTCACGCAGGTGCAAATGTCACAGGAGTCTTCCATGACAAGAACGGGAATGAGAAGGACCTCAACAACTGTACGCTCCGTGTGACGATGGAGACAAGAGACCATGAGCATATAGACGAGATAAAGAAGGCTCTCTCATCACATGGTTTCCAGCTCCGGGGAGAGGCCTGAAGCAGAGGATAGTCATTCTTGCGGCGGTATGCTATCATGCCGCTGAATACAGGCTTTGATGGTCAATTACTGCGAATTCTGAAGCGGATAATTAGTTTCTTCGCTGAAGATATGTCTCAGAACTGAATTGAAAAAGCTGTGGAGTATGCTTTTTTCCTGTTTGGCAAGAACTGAGAATTTTTCCACTGCGTATTTTTTCTTTCATTCTGACCGGAAACATTATATCCTTAACTAATATAAGGAGGGACGGAGAATATGGAACAGAAGAGAAGGAAAGCGGAGTATAGAAGCTCGATTAGGTCTAAGCTGTTGATAAGGAATGCTCTGGTCTCCCTTATGCAGGAAAAGCCTTTCGAGAAAATCACTGTGACAGACATCGTGAAGCGTGCGGACATAAACAGGGGGACATTCTACGCACACTACAAGGATTCACGTCAGGTTCTCGACAAGATCCGCGCCGATGTGTCTATGGAGATCAGCAAGGCTTTCAGCCTTGTGACTCCGGATGAGCTGCTGGAGAATCCGGAGCCGGTGCTCACAGCCATCTCATCGTTCGTGTCCAAGGACAAGGACTACTACCGGATGCTGATAATGGTCGCAGGGGTTGATGAGTTCCTGAAGGAACTGAGAAAAGTGGCATTCGAGTATGCATCAAAGGCGGAAAGAGTGAGGAACGCTTCCGACCAGACTGATGTGAGATGCCGCATTGATTTCATCATCTCCGGAGCTGCCGTTCTCTACCACGATGCCATTCTGGGAACATCTCCGATCGATGTGGATGCTGTCCCGTCATTCCTTTCCGGAATAATCAGGTCGGTCGTTGCCGGCTAGATCATACAGCAGCAGAAACGGAAGAAGAGCATTGAGAGACATATGGAAGAGCAGAGCCCCAGAGGTCCGTTGCTGTAGTTTCCTGTATGCATCTGGTATTCTGTCCTTCTTCCCATGAGCCTTTCCCTGAAAGCCAGATACGTCATGTTGCCGGGTTCTTTTGATATTGCCACGGATATGTCACTCATTGCACCGGAGGAATCTCCGGAGAATGCCTTGGCATAGGATGACAGATAGTACCATCTGCCGCTTCTCTTCTCGTAAGGTATGGATGACAGTGCGTTCAGAGCCTCCCTGTACCGTCTTGCATTGATATAGCTGACAGCCGCCCTGAGCTCTATCGGATCCGCCTCTTCCTGCCTGTATCCCGAATAGCCTGATGAGTATGAGGAGTATCCTGATGACGAGTATTCATTCTTGTGGTTGATTATCTGGTCATATGCGGCATTTATCTCCCTCATCTTCCTCGCGGCTTCCTCACTGTTTCCAGCCACATCCGGGTGATACTTCTTCGCAAGAGTCTTGTATGCCTTCTTGACCTCGTCATCCGATGCTCCGGGAGAAAGGCCGAGCACTTTATACGGATCTGTCATCATTGCCTGTCTCCTCCCGTCTCGCTCTCATCCATATGCCACTGTAAAGTATATTCCTGAGAATTGGAACATGCTGATCAAGCGGAAGCCGTTCAAAAGCAGCACCTGCCTCAGCTGCCGCATCGATCATCAGCTCCTTCGCCTCATCCCATGATGCAGATGTCCCGAACGGGTTGTAGACACCATGTTTCGCATCCTTTTTCCTGTCACACCAGCCATCCATGAGGTACACAAAGCGTCCCAGACCAAGCCCGAGCGCCCTGAGATCCTCGGAGAAGAAGGAATTTTCATCCATCACGAAGATCTCAGAGATCATCTCTCCCGAGAGCTCCGCCATCATCAGAGGATCCCTGACTTCCTTCTTCTCGCTCTCCTGTATTGCCATGTATGCGGAGACTATGCTGCCGTCCTGCCTTGGATACTTTTTTGCAAGCTCATCGCGGAAAGGCTTCAGTTTCTCAGCCTTCTGTGTCTTTCCCTCATCGTTTTTGTCATCGAGTGCCTGATAGTATGCAAGAAGCATCTGCATGTCTGCGGCATACTCCGTGCAGGGCGTATGGATGTATCTGTGTTCCTTTATGGGGTGGGTGACACATTTCTCCGTTCCTTCCGTCTCCGGACTGTCCGTGAGATCTGAGAGAAGCAGTTCCAGAAATGTCATGTCGTATGAGAGCACCGCCATTCCGGTCTTTCCGTATTTCGCCTTCAGCACATGGCAGAGACCACAGTAGTGGGCCTTGTACAGCGCTTTCTCCTCTCTGGTCATCTGACC
>CALXON010000204.1 GCA_944389985.1 uncultured Spirochaetaceae bacterium
CAGTGCTCGATGATCTTGTACTTGTCCAGCCCCTCACATTCATGAACAATTCAGGACTGGCCGTTCCTGACAACATCACCTCAGCCTCAGATATGATAGTGATTGTCGATCAGATGGATCTTCCTCCGGGAAAGATCAGGATAAGAAGAGGCGGATCATCAGCAGGCCATAACGGCCTGAAGTCCATCATATCTGTCTGTGGTCCTGATTTCATAAGGGTGTACATCGGTATCGGAAGACCGGAGGAGGGTGTAAGCGTGCCCGATCATGTCCTTTCCAGATTCTCTCCTCAGGACAGGGAACTTGTGGACAGGGCGGAGGAGAAGGCCGCGGAGGCCGTGCTGAGGATCTATGGCGGAGAGAAACTTGAGAGCGTTATCCAGTGGGCTAATTCCTGATGACTTCATCCTCCCGGCGGGAAGGCTGCTTCTCGCATTCTCCGGCGGTGAGGACTCGCTTTTCCTCATGGCCCTTCTTGCAGCAGCAGCACCTGAGCGTTCCATGGCACTTTATGTGAATCATGGAATAAGGGAACGGAAGGAACTTGAGAGGGAGGAAGAGCTGAATACCCGTAACGCTTCAGCTCTGGGAATTCCTCTTGTGGTGAGAAGGATACCGCAAGGAAAGGTCAGACACCTCGCTTCTGAGAAGGATGTGGGGCTTGAAGCCGCTGCAAGGGAGCTCAGGTACTCCATACTCCGCTCATATGCAGAGAAGAACGGTTTTGATCATATACTCACGGCGCATCACCTCGATGATCAGGCAGAGACTGTAATCATGCGCATGATGTCCTCATCTCCTGTCTATTCGCTCAGCGGCATACTCCGTGAGGATGGCATGGTCTTCAGACCTCTGCTTTCAGTTTCCAAGGAGACAATCAGGGGAAGCGTGAGAATGCTGGGGCTTGAGGTCTCAGAGGACAGTACCAACAGCGATACAGGCTATCTCAGGAACAGGATAAGGCACACGATCCTTCCGTATATCTCTGAGAATGAGAAGAGAATTCTCTCCCGTATTGCGGAGAACTGTGGAAAGATCAGGAAGCGTGCTGACATCCTCTCAGGAGGTGATGGCTTCTTCCTTGAGTATGACAGGAGGGAATTCCTTTCCCTCGATCTGCTCTCACGGGATCTGACAGTATTCGATGCCGCCCAGCGCCTTGGTGTTCCTGGGCGTTTCTCCAGACGTCTTGTATCCGCCATCTCGGAGAAGGCTGAGAAGGGGTGTGGAAGGATTCTCCTTCCGTCATTCTCGGTGTATGTCCTGAAGGACAGGATCAGGATATATCCCGGGCTCGACCGCTTTGTGGCTCTCTGGGACTGGAATGATCTCACTCAGGGAAGGATCATGCTCAGCGTCCGCAGAGAGGATGAGAAGACGCTGCTGATCGATCCTGCATCTCTATGCTCTCCTGTCATCGTGAGGACAGCCAATGAGGGTGACCGGATCTGTCTCAGGGACGGGGTGAGGAAGATTTCAGAGCTTGAGAAGGACTGGAGGATTCCTTATTCAGTCGTCCTTGAGGACAGGAACGGCATCGTCGCAGTGTTCGGACGGCTCTTCGGGGGCAGGGACAGGCTCTCCTCGCGATTTCTGAACCTGCCCGGGAGGCCTGTCACCCTTGCCCTTGCACAGGAATGAAGATATATTTACGGAAAAAGGATTCCAATGGAAAACAGAGACGATAACAACAATGAGGTCAAGCCTCAGGATGGCCATGATCCCGTACCTCCTTCTCAGGAACCTGAGAAGAAGCCGGATGAAGGCAGGAAAGAGGGCAAGCCAAAGAAAAATGTATATGACCAGTACAGATACTGGGGTTCAGGCGGATCTCCCGGAAGCGGCGGAGGTCCTTCTGGAGGCAGGCGCAACCGCATAGCGTTCTTCGCTTTCGTTCTCCTGCTTGTATCATTTGCCTATATATTCCTATCGACACCGACAGGAAACACTGCGGAGGAGACTTCATACACAGCATTCCTCTCATCTGTCGAGTCAGGAAATGTCTATACAGCGGACATAGTCGAGAGCAGCCGTATCGATTACATGCTCTCTGACGGCAGGGAGATGACATGCCGCATTCCGTATGCGGACATGGATCTTCTGGACATGCTTGCCGCGAACGGTGTTGTCGTCACGGGCTCCGTGCAGCCGACTCCGTTCTGGTACATCCTCATCCAGCTTCTGCCATGGGTGATCTTCATCGTCATGATCGTGATGATCATGAGGCAGACAGGAGCCGCAGGTGGCAACCGCATGATGTCCTCATTCGGCAAGAGTCATGCGCAGATGTACGGAAAAAATGACAAGAAGGTCACATTCGCCGATGTCGCAGGACAGAAGGAAGCGAAGTATGAGCTGCAGGAGGTCGTGGATTTTCTGAAGCATCCTGACAGGTTCGTGAAGATAGGCGCAAAGATCCCCAAGGGAGTCCTTCTCGTAGGACCTCCTGGAACGGGAAAGACCCTCCTTGCCAGAGCTGTGGCAGGAGAGGCGGGGGTGTCATTCCTCCATACGTCAGGTTCCGACTTTGTCGAGATGTTCGTCGGTATGGGAGCTGCCCGTGTCCGTGATCTCTTCGCGGAGGCCAGGAAGAACGCTCCATGCATCATCTTCATCGATGAGCTTGATGCTGTCGGACGTGCCCGTGGTTCAGGACTCGGCGGAGGACATGATGAGAGGGAGCAGACACTCAACCAGATGCTTGTCGAGATGGATGGATTCTCCACGGATCCCGGAGTCATCGTCATGGCTGCCACCAACAGACCAGATGTCCTTGATCCTGCACTTCTGAGGCCGGGCCGTTTCGACAGACAGGTTGTCGTCGCGCTTCCTGACGTTCAGGAGAGACTCGACATACTCCGCATACATGCGAAGAAGATACAGCTTGCATCAGATGTGGAGCTTGAGAGGGTTGCCAGGGCGACTCCCGGTTCATCGGGCGCAGATCTTGCGAACCTTGTGAACGAGGCCGCGCTCTTTGCCGCGAGGGATAACCGTACCTCTGTCTCGATGGATGACTTCGAGAGAGCGAGGGACAAGATACTTCTCGGTGTCGCAAGGGCTTCTGTCTTCATGACAGAGGAGGAGAAGAGGGCCACCGCGTACCATGAGGCGGGACATACGCTCCTGCATTACTATCTCAAGAACGCCGATCCTCTGCACAAGGTCACCATCATACCGCACGGCAGGGCTCTGGGACTTACGA
>CALXON010000205.1 GCA_944389985.1 uncultured Spirochaetaceae bacterium
CAAGAGTGCTCAGAATCCGCTGGACATGACGTCTGGACGTATGGATCGCAGAGGATGACGCCGTCACATCCTCAAGCCGTCTGAGAGTATGGTACAGGAAGTCAGTATCTGAAAGAAGCATCTTCCCATACTTTTTTATATCCACCACCCCCGCGGTTATGTCAGTCACAGCCTTCGCGAAGAATGCAGAGGGATGGCCTGTGATGAGCTCTATGTCCCCGAAGACGAACTTCTCATCTGGAGGGAAGGAGAACTCACTTCCATCCTCACGGTATATCGAGACATTGACAGCCCCGTCGAATACGAAGATGAGATGGGTCAGGACCTCATCCTGACGCATGAGATACTCACCGCTATTCCAGTATGCGTACTCCATCTCAATGCCCGGAGTGCTGAAGAACATCGCTGCAGGATGCTCCCTCTTCAGCCTCTCCTCCTCACTTCCCTTTATTTTCCTCATACTCCAATTGTGACATATGTCACAGATCTGATCCAGCTTATTCGGCTATCATCGGGGCATGGAAAACACGGTTTCAGATTTCACCGAGGGAAGGATCACAGGAAAGCTTGTGCGCTTCATGCTTCCCATACTCGGTTCACTCATACTTCAGGCCGCATACGGGGCTGTGGATGTCCTGATGGTAGGCTGGTTCGGAACGACTGAGGGACTTTCAGGCGTATCGACAGGAAGCAGCATCATAAACCTCGTCACATTCGTCATCACAGGACTTGCGACGGGAATCACTGTGCTTCTCGGAAACTATATAGGAAGCAGGAACACGGAGAGAGCCGGAAAGACAGTGGGAGCTGCGATACTCTTCTTCCTCATCACAGGCATTATCCTAACTGTCCTGCTCATTGTACTTGCTGAGCCTGTGGCTGTACTTATGAAGGCACCTCCGGAGGCTCTTGAGAACACCGTCTCATACGTCAGGATCTGCGGAGCGGGACTTCTTTTCATAATTGCATACAACATAATAAGCTGCATACTCAGAGGAATCGGAAACTCACGTCTTCCCCTGATCTTCGTGGCCATCGCCTGTATCGTCAACATAATCGGAGACTACACCCTCATCGCGATCTTCCACATGGATGAGGCGGGTGCGGCCATTGCCACAGTCGGCGCACAGGCGGTATCGGTGATCCTCTCCCTGATGATACTCAGGAAGCAGAAACTGCCCTTCACGCTGAGTGTGAAGGATATAAGGCCAAGCAGGGAGCTTCTCTCATTCCTGAAGATAGGTTCCCCAATCGCCCTTCAGGAGCTGATGACACAGATCTCGTTCCTCGCACTCATAGCATTCATAAACAACATCGGACTCGAGGCATCGGGCGGATACGGAGTCGCGAACAAGATAGTGACGTTCGTAATGCTCATCCCATCCTCCCTCATGCAGTCGCTTTCATCGTTCATAGCCCAGAATGTCGGTGCAGGAAAGGAGCAGAGAGCGAGAAGGACGATGTACACGGGAATGTGCATGGGTGCGCTTGTCGGTATCGTCATGTTCCTCCTTGCATTCTTCAAGGGTGAGGCTGTATCGAACATATTCGCCTCGGATCCCGGTGTGATCATGCGCTCAGCCCAGTACCTCAGAGGATTCGCGCCCGAGGCTGTCGTCACAAGCATACTCTTCTCGTTCATGGGGTACTTCAGCGGACACGGGAAGACACTCTTCGTGATGATCCAGTCGATGATGCAGACATTCATAGTGAGACTGCCGGTTGCATACATCATGTCCATACAGCCGGAACCCAGTCTGACAATGATCGGACTTGCCGCTCCCCTTGCGACGGTCTTCGGCATCATCATCAATCTCGTGTACTATCTCTGGAACGGGAAAAAGGCTGCCCTGTGAGAGGCAGCCGGAAATCAGTCAGTCAAAGAGGTGTGCTATGTGAGGCACAGCTTCCTTTATGTTCAGGTTCGATGTGTTGATGCAGAAGTCATAGTTTGACTTGTCACCCCACTTCGTTCCTGTGTAGAACTCGTAGTACTTTGCCCTGCCCTTGTCGATCGAGAGGATCTTCTGCTTCATCTCCTTGTCCGTGAGATTCTCACCTTCCGGAGCTCTTGCCTGACATCTCTTTATCCTTGACTCGATATCCGCATAGACAAAGACCCTGAAAGGATTGATGTCACGGAGGATGTAGTCTGCGCACCGTCCTACTATGACACAGTCAGCTTCCTCAGCCATCTCCTTGATGATCTTCGTCTGCTCAGCATACACAGCCTGTGTGATCTGGAACATCGGATTACCCATGGGGTTGAAGCTCCTTCCGATCGTTATAGGAAGAAGCGGGTACGGATGGTGTTCCACGACATTATGGACATACTCTTCAGAAAGCTTGGTGCGTTTGGCGATCTCCGTGATGATCTCCTTGTCGTAATACGCGATCTGGAGGTAGTCCGCAAGCCTTCTTCCAAGCTCTCTTCCTCCGCTTCCGAATTCACGGCCTACTGTTATTATCTTCAACTCTGCTGCCTCCTTTAACAGCTGCATTATAACACGTTATCAGGTGGAAAACCTAAGAAAACAGCCTGTTTGAATGCAAAAATGACACATAAACAGCGATCTGTCCTTGTAAATAATGGTTATATCCCTATCCTGACACCTATGAAACTGAAAAGGAAAGCCAGGCCGGGACTGACTCTGGCTGCAGGTTTTATGCTGATAATAGCAATCGGGACACTGCTCCTGATGCTTCCGTCCTCACATCAGGAAGGTGTTGATGTGAGCTTCATTGACGCGCTATTCATCTCGACATCCGCAGTCTGCGTGACAGGACTTACACCGCTGGATATATCAAAGACACTGAGCACATCCGGAAGCACCATCCTCATGCTCCTGATACAGGCAGGAGGACTCGGGTACGCGGTGCTTGCGGTCTTCTTCATCTGGATCGCGAACGGTAAGATACGTTTCTCATCCGGAAATCTCCTCCGTGACTCATTCGGAGCCGATCACAGGATAACCACGGGAAACCTCCTGAAGCTTGCTCTCGGAGTGACTGCCGCCGCTGAGCTTCTCGGAGCTGTCCTCCTCTTCATATCGTTCTCAGGACACTACGAGACAGGAAGGGCTGCCTACCTTGCGCTCTTCCACTCAGTCTCCGCATTCAACAATGCAGGCTTTGACCTCTTCTCGACCAGCATGATGCCATGGAACGAGGATCCGCTTGTACTCATCACCATCGCATCCCTCATAGCAGCAGGCGGTCTCGGATTCCTCGTATACGGAAACCTCATCAGAAGGATCAGAGGAGAGGGAACGCTCTCACTCCATTCGAAGATTGTTCTCTCCTCGACGGCGCTGCTGATCATTTCAGGAACAGTCCTCTTCTATCTCACGATCGACGGAATAAGCTTCATCAACGCGTTCTTCCAGTCAGTGACAACAAGGACCGCGGGATTCTTCTCGATCGATCAGCTTGCGATGCCCCACTCCGCAGTCTTCCTCTCGATAGTACTGATGTTCATAGGAGCATCCCCGGGAGGAACCGGAGGCGGTGTGAAGACGACATCCGCATTCACTGCGATCCTCTCGGCATTCTCCTTGCTTCTTGGCAGGAAGCCGGCGGCATTCGGAAGGGAGATCAGCGGAGAAAGCACACTGAAAGCCTTCTTCATCATCACGATCGCGGTGATGCTCCTGGTCTTCTCAGTATTCCTCCTCTCCGTATTCCAGCCGGAGATGGAGCTTGAAGCGCTGACATTCGAGGCGGTGAGCGCATTCGCGACAGTAGGACTTACACTTGGAGTGACACCGGAGCTCACACTGGGCGGGAAGATCGTGATAATCCTCCTGATGTACCTGGGAAGGGTCGGTGTCATGACGATAATAACATCATTCGCCCGCCGTACGGTAAGCGATGTGAGACATATTGAGGAAAAGGTCATCATAGGATAGAGACATGAGAAAGAAGACAGACAATGAACTTATAGGAATAATCGGAACAGGCAGATTCGGAATGGCTGTGGCTGAGGAGCTTCTCAGACGCGGACGCGATGTCATCGCGATCGACAAGGATCCGGTGATGCTCAGGGCGCTCAATGACACGGCAGCCGAGATCTTCGTCGTCGATGACATGTCGATGGAAGCTCTGATGGAGACGGGAATTCAGGAGGCCGATACTGTGATCATAGGAATCGGCAAGGATCTGGAGAACTCCATACTCGCTGCCCTGAACGTGCTTGAGATGGGAGTTAAGCGTGTCATCGCGAAGGTCATCAGCAATGATCATGCGAAGATACTCCACAAGCTCGGGGTCGAGGTCATCTTCCCTGAGATAGAGATCGGAAAACGCACAGCGATGAGACTCTGTGAGGCACTTGCAGAGGACATCCTCCCGCTCTCCGATGAGTTCTCCATACTCCAGATGAAGACTCCTGACGCGCTTGACGGCAGGAGCGTCGGGGAACTGGGGATAAGGGGAAAGTACGGCATCTCGATAATAGCGACGGTGAAGGACGGAAAGGCGAATGGAAACATAGGACCTGATACAGTCCTCTCGAAGGATGAGACACTGGTCATATCAGGAAGCAACAGATCCCTTGACCGTTTCCAGGCTAACTTCAGCTGAGACGCTTTCTCAGGTGAACATAGAGCGCTATGCAGATCAGGACAGACAGCAGTGAACCCGCTGCTGTCGCAAGTCCCATCGGGAACAGTGTGTACGGGAAGTACTCCGATGCAAGGTATGCTCCGGGAATACGCACGAGCGCTATGCAGATGATGTTGTGGATGAATGAGTATATGGACTTTCCCGCAGCACAGAAGTATCCGCTGAAGCAGAAATGGATGCCCGCGAAGATACAGTCGAAGACATAGCCCCTGAAGTACAGCCCTCCTGCCTTTATGACAGCTGGATCGGATGTGAAGAGCGCAACTGCCCCTTCAGACATGAACTGCACGGCAAAGGCGACCATGAGGCCGAAGCCCGCTGCGATGAATGCGGAGTACTTCAGGGTATCCCTGGCACGGTCCATCTTCCCTGCCCCTATGTTCTGCGCACCGAGTGCCGAGACTGTCGATAGCATCGATGAGGGCACGAGGAACAGGAAGCTTATCATCTTCTCAACGATTCCCACAGCCGCTGAGTCGACAAGTCCCCTTCTGTTGGCGATCACGGTGATCACCATGAATGACACCTGTACAAGACCATCCTGAAGGCAGACGGGAACTCCGATACGGAGTATCTGCCTCATCATGTCGGATCTCGGTCTGAAATCAGAGGCGGAGACTGTGACAAGACGCATTCTTCTGATGAACACAAGAGACACGATCACACTCACAGCCTGCGAGAGAGTCGTTCCTAGAGCAGCTCCTGCAGGTCCGAGATCCATTGCTCCGATGAAAAGATAGTCCAGAACTATGTTCGCAGCACATGCGACCGCTATGAAGCACATCGGACTTTTAGAGTCCCCGAGCCCCCTGAACACCGAACTTATGAGATTGTATGCGGTGATGAAGGGAATGCCTATGAAACATATTCTAAGATATACTGCCGTCCCCTCCACAGCCTCCTCCGGCGTAGATGTCACATGGACGATGGCATCTGCAAGGAAGTACAGGATAACGGCAGCAACCACGGAAAGTGACATGAAAAGGACTGCGGAGTTTCCGATACCGCAGGAGATGTTCTTCCTCTTTCCCGCCCCGACAGCCTGTCCTATGCTCACTGTCGTTCCCATCGCAAGTCCGACGATCATGACTGTAAGCATGTGCATGATCTGACTTCCGACAGAGACAGCTGTGGTACCTGCGACCCCTTCGAACTGACCGATGATGAAAAGATCCGCCAGCCCGTAGAGTGTCTGAAGAAAATATGAGAGCAGGTACGGAAGCGAGAATACGACTATGTTTCCGAATACGCTGCCTGTGGTGAGATTCCTTTCCATTCCGTAAGAATCCTACAGAAATCCTCAGCTTCCATCCAGATTCAGGATCCCCTGATGAAGTATTTTCAGAACCTTTCGAGAAGCACCGCTGTCTCTATGTGCTCTGATCCCGGGAACATATCCACAGGCTGTATGCCCCTCACGCGGTACGGAAGGAAGCGCCTTATGTATCTCAGGTCCCTTCCGAGTGTCTCAGGATTGCATGAAATATAGACAATCCTGTCAGGAGCCATCCTGCCTGCCGCGGCCAGAAACTCCTCAGTGGCGCCGCTTCTCGGAGGATCGAGGAAGAGGACGGAGCAGTGCTCCCCTCTCCTGGCCATCTCCTTCAGCATCCTTGAGGCATCAGCCTCGATGAACTCGACATTGTCCAGTCCGTTGAGCCTTGCATTCTCCCTTGCATCCATGACAGCGGCATGTGAGCTTTCAATGCCTATGACATGGCCTGCTCCGGATGAGGCAGCGATCAGTGCGATGGTGCCGGTGCCTGAGTAGGCATCTATCACAGTATCACGCTCATCAAGCCGGGCCATGTTCATCGCGATCCTGTAAAGCCTCTCAGCCATATAAGGATTCACCTGATAGAATGACATCGGAGAGATCCTGAACTCAAGGGAGCACAGTCTGTCGGTTATCCAGCCCCTGCCATAGACAACCCTCTGCACAGCATTCTCCGGTATGACCATGCTTGTCTTCTCATTGTTCCTGATCGTGACGACCGATCTCACAAAAGGGTGCTTCTGATGGATGGCTGCAGCAAGATCCTGAACATGCGGGATGTCAGGGGAACCATGGACAAGAACGACAAGAGCCTCATTCCTGTGAGCAGCGAGACGGATGAGCACATGACGGAGATTACCTGTGAACCTGTCCTCGTCGTATGCGGTTATTCCATACCTTCCGGAGAGTGTCCTTATCGTTGAGAGGACAGCAGCGGCCCTGTCATCCTCGACCGCACAGTTTCTGACAGGAACAAGAACATGAGTTCCCTTCTTGTATATTCCTGTTACCATCCGTCCGTCCTTTCCTGTTCCGCAGACAGCCTGGATCTTGCATCTGTATACGGTCACGGGATCTGCAGGAAGCACAGGATAGACTCTCCCGAATGAGCTGAGAAGACGCTCCTCCTGAATGAACTTATCCAGAAGTTCATCGCTGTAATCCACATTTGCATACATGCAGCCGCCGCAACGGCCTGAGAGCGGACAGCCCCTTCTCTTTCCCATAGAATTCTCCAAGTATGATGTTTTCCCTGCTCTCCAGCAGTCAGCCGAGTTTATCACAATGCGTCACATTGGAACAGGAAGCTCAGACCTTCATCATGAGGTTCCTGATCTCCTGAGGAAGTTTTCTGGATTTTGAGGCAGATTCCCTGATCCTCCTGATCAGAGATGGGGAGGCGGGTGTATTCATAGTGAATCTGCCACTCTCAACAAAGTTCTGGAGATTGTCATGTGTAAGTATCATCGTTTCCCTGTAAGCTATGTATGACTTATGTCTGACGAATGGATGTTCTCCCTTCTCGATTATGCAGGCATCATCACAAAAAGGTGATCCGTCTTTCCAGGAACTCAGCATTGCACAGATGAAGAGCTGAGGATCTCTGTCAGAAATGTCCAGTATGATGAAGAAAAGGTGTGATGCGTTTTCAGGATACTTCGCGAAGAAAGTATCACCCACAGAAATATCCATCAGTCAAGATACCCCATGTTCTTCTTGTTCATGGCGGCAACCCAGGCAGACAGCTTTATGTCGGCAAGAGCTTCCCTCCGCTCATTCTCATCAGGTATTGTACTGTCAAGGATATCTTCTATGAAAAGAGGGATCCTTGAACCTTCGGGATCCTTCCACTCAGGAAAAGAATGAGTAAGTTCCGACAATGAGAACTGATCTGTATCTTTATACTCTTCAAAGACTTCTTTCAGGATCTCCCTTTCCTCCTCACTCGTCCATGCCGCCTCGAACGGCTTCTTGAGAATCAGAGAATGACTGGGTCTGTCAGTAACAATTGCTCTGTTCCAGGGACTGTCTGGTGGATAGTCCTCCGGATGTCTTATGCAGTCATATATGGCGGTGGCTACAGGGCCTTTTGGAAGAGAATAATAGAAATCCGTCGTAATCGAGGCATGATACTGGGACAGATATTTCCTGTCTGCTATGTAAAGGAGTTTCAACAGCTTCATGTACGGCATGTAGCCATTGCTCAATGACAACAGATACGAAGCTGCCTCAGCTGCCTTCTCCTCATTGAATACATATCTGACCGATCTGGATTCTTCCATATGCTTCTCCAAATAGGATTATCATGACAGAAACATGAAACGTCAACCAAAACAGGGATCATACCCTTCTTCAGTCTTCATGCAGTCTCCTGCATTTCAGATTTTTCTTACAAGAATACCTGTCCTTCTGAGCTTTCTGATCATCACGGCATAGACAGGTATCACGACAAGGTTAGCACCTATCCATGCAAGGGGTGTGGAGAACACGACTCCTTTGTAGCCGAAGACCGCACCGAGAATGATCGATGATGAGCACCTTGCAACAAGCTCGACAATGCATGCGGTGAACGGAGCCCAGGAATTCCCCATGGACTGGACTGCTGTCCTGTATATGCAGAGAAGTCCGAGAAGCGGATAGAAAGGAAGTGTTATCGTGAAGAAATCACGGGCATAGACATATACATCAGGAGATGCTCCTGTGACAAACATGGGAACGACTAACGGCTGCACGAGAAGGGTTATGGCAATGAGTATGAGATCCGTGATCTCCGTGATCAGAAGGGATGACCATATGCCGCGGCTGATCCTCTCCACATTCCCTGCTCCGTAGTTCTGTGCTGTATAGGCTGCTACAGATGTCAGGAATGAATGATTGACAAGACATGAGAGCTGGTCGACTTTTGTGGCTGCCGTATAACCTGCGATGGCCGCAGTTCCCAGTCTGTTCACTGATGACTGCATCACAAGCTGTCCTATGCACATCACTGACATCTGGAAGCCCATGATGAATCCGGTCTGAAGGTTCTGCCGTACCGATGAGGCATCTGGTCTCCAGTATTCCCTTCCTATTCTCAGCACAGGATACTTCCTGATGCCGGCTACAGCTGAAAGCACGGCGGCAAGAAGCTGTGAGAGCACTGTCGCAAGCGCGGCTCCACCCACTCCCATGCCGAACGGAACGATGAATACGATATCGAGAACGACATTGAGTATCGATGAGAAGACGAGGAATATGAGGGGAAGCCTGCTGTCACCCAGAGCCCTGAGAATGTTTGACACGAGATTAT
>CALXON010000206.1 GCA_944389985.1 uncultured Spirochaetaceae bacterium
CTTGCTCCGAACGCATAGAGTATGGGACGGTGGAAGATCAGGACGATCACCATGAGGATGAAACCCGTGACGACAGAGAGCATGAACGAGTTTCCCATGACAAGGGAGGCTTCCTTATAGTCCCCTTTTCCCCGGGCCATCGCACAGAGCGGTGCGCCGCCGTTGGGGCCGAAGAGTTTCGCGAAAGCGCTTATCAGGGAGATCACAGGGAAACAGAGACCAAGCCCTGTAAGAGCCATCGGCCCGTTCTCCGCGAGATGCCCGATATATATTCTGTCGACCATGTTGTAGAGAAGGTTCACAAGTTCTGCGACTATCAGAGGAAATGACACCCTGAGAATGAGGGAAGAGACCCTTCCTTTGGAGAAATCAGCCTGATGAACCTTCATAACATGCGTCCTTTCCGGGGATTATACTCTGAAAAGTCACTGCAGGGGAACTGTGATCCTGACGATGAACCTGCCTCCGTCCACAAGACACTGCAGGAGTCCGTCATGAGCCTCGGCTGTTGATTTCACGCTCTTCAGCCCTATTCCTCCCCCCTTCTTCGTGGACCTTGGAAGATCATCATTCCATACTATGCCGCCGCTGACGGTATTCCTTATCTCCGCGAACAGCAATCTGTTGCGGACAGAGGCCTCCACTTCCAGCTCTCCGTTCTCCGGAGTGTTCTCAGAGGCATTCTCCAGAAGATTGCCGAAAATTATGCCGAGTTCAGGTCCTGTAAGAGAGATCTTCTCCGGGATATCAACATGGAACGAGTATCTTATGTTCTTCTGCTGACAACGCCTTGAAGTTATCCTCAAAAGCGAGTTGACGGTGCTGTTCGCGCACCATACAGGAAGCACTGCCCTGTCTATCTCACCCTCAGCCTCGTTGAGATACTTCCTCAGTGACTCGGTGTCTCCTGCATCAACATAGCTCTGGAGAACCGCGACATGATGGCGCATGTCATGGCGGTAGCTTCTGGCGGTATCGACATATTTGTTCTCCACAGCAAGTTCATGTTCAAGGATCTCCTGTCTGTTCCTCAGGGCCCTGATCTCATTCCGGTCATTGAGAAGGCCTATTGACCTGATCACGACAATGAATGCCGCCGTTACAAAGAAGAATGTCATCAGGAGAAGGAGGAGATGAAGTCCTGGACCTGATGTCATACTCATCACAGGAATCAGTGCTGACACGAAAAGACAGGCTACGATCGAGAACCCAGCCAGAGCACCCCACCCTTCATAGATTCCGTTGATCGCATCCATCACCAGAGAACGGAGCTTCACGATAAAGAGGACAAGAAAGATCAGCGAAAGGAAAGAACGTATCGCCAGCACGATCAGGATTCTGTTGGAAGATGGGAACAGAACCGATGCGAGAAAATCAGATGTCACAGAGGCCATCATGAAGTATGTGCCGTACATGAAGAACAGGAAAAGATTCCGCAGCGCCGGCCCTGAGGATGCATAGATGAAGGCTATTGAAAAAGCGCAGGCAAACAGAATGAACATCAGGCCGCTTGAGTACGGATAAAGAGACGGTATGAATATGAGCGGAATGATCACAGCGATGAGGACCAGCGAGACCATGGTCCAGAACCTTGCAGGATGCCTGTTCCGGACAGAAGGGGTTGAGAGCACATACATCGTGAGCGAATGTGCCAGAATTACTGCTGTTCCTCTTATGAAATCAGGGATTCCTTCCACCATGCTCTAAGTGTATCAGCGAACCGGCTGAAAATAATAGCAATTTCAGCAGAGTATGATGTAACATTTCACAGAGAGGAGAACAATGGCGGACAGGATCATACTTCACGCCTCTGATCTCGACGGATACCTTCCGGAGAATGATCAGAAGGAACTTGAGAACATAAAATCGATGTACGATCTCTCGCTGGACTGCTGCAGAAGGATCGAAGACGGCGACAGAAATGCCGTAAAGGAACTTTCTGAAAGTGCCAGGGATATCGGGCACAGGCTTGAGAGGATATGCAGCGGCGAGGAGAGAATTCATGTATATTCATTCGAGACACCTGATGAGCAGCATGGAGCGGCTTCAAGGATAATAGCCAAGCTCAGGAATCCGGAAACGGGACATGAGGAGTTCCTGTACTACATACAGAGGGCATATGAGCTGCTTTTCGCCAGATGTTTTTCCGATCCGTACATTCCGACAAAACGCCCCCTCCTGCAGGAGACTCCTGTCATGAACCCTGTCAGGAACTATGCAGTACACATGCTTCCCGACATCGACAAAGCCGTTCACAACTGCGTCATGTGTGTGATGCTCCGCGGAGCACTCCTTCCGTCGATGATCATATCAAAGGAGATCGAGGACTACTCCTCTGACGGATTCATAACGCCGTTCGCACTCTTCAGGATCAAGAGAGACGCATCGAATCAGGAAAGGAACATCGAATATGTCCTTGACCTCGAACGATCATTCTTCTCGCTTGAAAGTCTTGACGGCAAGGATCTTGTGTTCGCGGATCCGATGAATGCCACAGGCGGCTCCCTCGTGACGATTGTCAGC
>CALXON010000207.1 GCA_944389985.1 uncultured Spirochaetaceae bacterium
GGAGAGCCGAAGAGCGAGCCGAATGCCGCTGAGGCCCCGCACATGAGGTAGTAGTCACCTCTTCCCCGTTTCTCCCTTGGCATGATGCGCTTGTCTATCCTGAATACCAGCTCACTGGCGGAAAGTCCTATCTGGACTCCTGCTCCTTCCTTTCCGATTGACGCGCCTGTGAAATGGGAGATCGCCGCCGCGATGTATGCGACAACACCCATCAGCGGGGATATCCTCAGTCCGTCATGACCCGGCCTGACGCTTCCTGCGTCCTCAGCCTCTCCGTCATGGATGAAATCTATGGCTGTCGTCGTTATCTTCCTGTATGCGTCTCCCATCGTCCTGTAGAGGATCATCGTCAGATACGCACCGAGTGGAAGGAAGAGAACAAGATACGGATGATCAGAATTCAGGGCTCCCAGGAATGAGACTGTATTGGCGAATATCGTGATCATGATACCCGCGAGAATGCCTATCATCACGCTTCTGACAGCATTTAGAGTCCACCTGAGAGCCTTTTCAATCATTTCATCAGCAACCTTACCAGCTTTATCTTATCCTTAAAAGGCGCAAAACGTATAGGAAGGTCGAACAGGATTGTCTCCTTCATCACGGATTTTCTGTGAGTGAATGTCCTGAAACTCTCATCACCGTGGTATGAGCCCATTCCAGAGTTGCCGACTCCTCCGAACGGAAGGCGCGGGTTTGTAAGATGTATGACCGTGTCATTGACACATCCTCCTCCGAATGAGACGAGACTGTGGACACGTTCTATCGAGGCCTTGTCCTTGCTGAAGATATAGAGTGCAAGGGGCTTTTCCCTCATCCTGATGAAGTCTATCGCCTCATCGAGGGTCCTGTATGTGATGATGGGCAGGACCGGTCCGAAGATCTCCTCCTGCATCACGGGATCTGTCTCCTTGACAGGGTAGAGTACCGTAGGCTCGATCTTCATTGTACTGCTGTCGCTCTTTCCGCCGATCGCGACTGCAGATCCCGCTATGAGTCCGTTTACCCTCGAGAAGTGTTTCTCATTCACGATCTTGGGAAATTCTGAAGAGGACATCGGATCATTTCCGAACATCTCCCTGAATCTCTTTCCAAGCTCCTCAATAAGCCTGTCCTGATACCCTTCCTTCACAAGCACATAGTCAGGAGCCACGCAGGTCTGGCCCGCGTTCAGGAGCTTTCCCCATGCAAGACGGCGTGATGTGAGCTTCATGTCCACCGTTCCGTCAATGATCACAGGGCTCTTTCCTCCGAGCTCGAGCGTACAGGGGGTGAGCTTCGATCCGCATTTCTCAGCGACTATCCTTCCCACATTCGGAGAACCTGTGAAGAACACGAAGTCATACTTCAGTTCTAGCAGTGCGGTATTCGTCTCGTGTCCGCCTTCGAATGCGGTTATGTACTCAGGATCGAATGTCTCACCGATGATTCTCTTCATCAGGGCAGATGTCGCGGCTGAGTATCTTGAAGGCTTGACTATCGCAGTGTTTCCTCCTGCGATCGCCCCTGCAAGCGGTACCATCGTGAGCTGCAGAGGGTAGTTCCACGGAGAGAGTATGAGCGTATTTCCCATCGGTTCGGAGATCGTGTAGGAAGTTGCCTTGAAGACCGTTATGGGGGAGGGCTCCCTGCGTTTTGCCATCAGTCTCCGGAGGTTCTTAACAAGGTAGTTTATCTCCTCATAGACAATGCCGATCTCCGTCGTGTATGCCTCGAAGGCACTCTTTCCGAGATCCGCATTCAGTGCTCCGATGATCTCGTTCTCATGTGATTTGAGGGCTGTCTTGAGTTTCAGGAGATTCCTCTTCCTCTCATCATATGGAAGTGTCCTGCCGCTTCTGAAATATTCTTTCTGCCTTTCCAGCGCTGTACTGTACTGATCCATGCCGGCGATATTATCATTCATTGAAAAAAATATCTACACATTTTCATATTATGTCAGAAAAAGAATCGGACTTCATGACAGCTTCATAATCCATCCGACACAATGTCGTGTTTTTGTCGTGTGTCTTTGATTCCCTTTTATTACTATTAGATCAGGAATACACTATGAAGGGCAGTAAAACCATAATCATAAGATACATCATCATGCTCCTGATCTTCCTTTTCCTGACAGCGGGGCTTGTAATATTCTTCTCCTCCCGTGAGCCTGTCACATACTCAGCTCCGGTAAAACCTGTCGAGGTCATGAGACCGGAGAGAAGGGTCATCGAGAATGCTGTGGATGTTACAGGATACATCGAGGCGGACGCGATGATTCCCGTCGTTCCATTCGTTCAGGGAACGGTTATGGAGTACAGGATCGTACCCGGTCAGCATGTTCAGAAGGATGAAGTGATCGCTGTGATAGACAAACGGCCGTATGAGCTGCAGCTTGCACAGGCAAAGGCACAGTACACGGCTGTTGAGAGTGCGCTCGAACGGGTGAAGCCACTGTATGAATCAGGGGCTGCGACCCAGCAGGACTATGAGATGACACAGGCCCAGTACGATGCGGCGAAGGCACAGCTTGAGCTTGCTGAGCTTCAGCTGTCATACGCCGAGGTCACATCGTCAGTCGGCGGTACTGTCCTTATGGCTCCGTCCGCAGAAGGCTCAGTTGCCTCATCCACATCTCCTCTGGCCGTCATCGCAGATCTCTCGGATCTTGTCGTGAATGTCAGCGTAGGAGAGAAGTTCTACAGCAGCATCTCATCTGATCCTGAAAGTGTTTCAGTGACTGTCACAAGTCCGGACGGAGGTTCATCTTCCGCTTCAATCATTTCTGTAGCTCCCTTTGTCGATCCTGCATCAAAGACATTCAAGATGAAGGTGGCCCTTGAGAACCCTGAACCGTTTGTTCCGGGTATGTTCGTCCGCATACACATCGTCTATGGAAGCACTGAGTGCAGCGTGCTTCCGCTTACGGCCAGAACGGCAGAGGGCGTTGTCTACTATCTGACGGAGGAGGGGACTGCTGAGAGTGTCAAATTCGACAGGATGGCCTCTGATGCGGATTATTTCCAGATTCCGGAGGGTCATGAGGACACCCTCTTCATCTTCCGCGGTCAGAACAGCATACTCTCGGGAGAGAAGGTGGCTGTCATAAACGGAGACGAGGTATGAATGTATCGCGGTTCTCTGTAAAGCACACTCCTGTCCTCACGATGATTCTCGCAGCTCTTGCCCTCTTCGGCATCTTCTCGGTCTCATCGATGAACATGGAGTTCATTCCTGACATGAACCTTCCTCAGATATTCGTCGTGGCGATCTATCCCGGAGCCTCTGCCGAGGATATCGAGACGAGTGTCATCGATGTTATGGAGGACAATTTCGTCACTCTGCCGGAGTTCCGGGGGATGGATTCCCAGGCGATGAACTCAGCTGCGATGATCACTATAACATTCAGTGACGGTATTGATGTCTATGATCAGCTGGATGAGGTGCGGAACAGGATAAACGAGATGGAGAACCAGCTTCCGGACGGGCTTCAGGGAACGCCTCAGGCCCTTGTCGGAGGCGCCACCATGCTTCCTGTCGCCACATTCTCAGTGGAAGGCGGAACGGACATCGGAGCAATAACAGCATATATAGAGGATGAGCTCAAACCGGAGCTCACGCAGATATCAGGGGTATCATCGATAACAGTATCGGGCGGATCATATCCTGAGATCGAGGTAAAGCTCCGTCTCGATGATCTTGATTCAAAAGGGGTGTCTCCTCTGACGGTCTACCAGCTCCTCTCTTACTCGAATGTATCGATGCCGCTCGGCACATCTGAGTCTGGGGGAAGGAGCATCGACCTGAGATTCGACGGCTCATTCTCCGATATAGATGAGATCAGATCACTTCCTGTCGGAGCCTCAGATGATGGCACGGTGATCAGACTTTCCGACGTTGCTGATGTCAATGTTGTCTACAGCAGCGATGATTACTCCGTGACATCGAGAGGAAAGGACATTGTCGTCGTTGAAGTCTCGAAGAGGGCTGACGGCAATACAGTACAGATAACCGATGCGGTGAAAAGGATACTCCGTGAGGCTGTGGCAGAGACAGGAGGCGCACTCCATTTCAACATGATCAGTGATGATTCCCAGGTCGTCACCTCCTCATTGAAGAACGTCATCGAGTCAGGTGTCATGGGCATCATCATAGCAATCCTCGTCATATTCATCTTCCTCAATGACGGCCGCGCCACATTCATCATCGGACTTTCGATACCGCTTTCCTGCTTCTTCACATTCATCGTCATGAAGATCGCGGGAATATCTGTGAACCTCATGTCCATCTCCGGAATAGTCGTGGCACTGGGGTCCATCGTCGATGCGTCGATAGTCGTTCTTGATCAGGTCTACAGGTTCTATCAGCAGGAGAAGGACGGTAAGGCTCTCTACAGCGTCACGGAGTCCATATACCATGGAACAGGCATTGTCGATAAATCTGTCATCGGATCCAACCTCACGACAGTTGTCGTATTCATTCCGCTTGCGATGCTCTCAGGTATCGTCGGGCAGATACTCCATGATGTCTCACTGACATTCATGTTCGCGATATTCTCATCCCTCCTTGTCGCTATAGTCTTCGTTCCATACCTGATGAAGAAGATCCTCCGTGAGGATGGATCGAGAAAGCCTAAGAAGGAGATGATCTTCGTCAGGGGAATAAACAGGCTTGAAGTGTATTACGGCAGGGCTCTCGGAGCATGTCTTGATCATACACCGTTCGTGCTTGTCATCGCCGTGCTCATATTCGCGGTTACGGTCTACTCCCTGACACAGCTGGGATTCGCGTTCATCCCGTCCACAGACAACAATGATTTCTATATAAGTATTGAGCTTCCTTACGGCTATACGGCAGAGGAAACGAGGACTGTGATGGGCAAGGCTGAGAAAATACTTGTCGAGAACGTTCCGGAACTCCGTGCTGATGTCGTCTAT
>CALXON010000208.1 GCA_944389985.1 uncultured Spirochaetaceae bacterium
TGCTCTCACCTGTGAGCGCGGCCGTGTTGAGGGTGGAATCACCATCAATGACAATACCGTCTATGGGAACTTTCTCTCCGGGCTGTACGATAATGATGCTGCCGATGCTGACATCATCCGGATCGACTCTCTCGATCTTTCCATCATTCTCGATGTTCGCATAGTCAGGACGTATGTCCATGAGCTCGGTTATGTTCTTCCTGCTCTTTCCCACTGCATAGCTCTGGAAGAGCTCTCCGATCTGATAGAAAAGCATTACGGCAACAGCCTCGGTGTAATCGCCGCTTCTCTCATAGATTGCAAGCGCGATCGCTCCTACGGTTGCCGTTACCATCAGAAAGCATTCATCAAGTACCTGTCCCCGTACTATGCCTTTCACTGCTTTTATAAGTATGTCGTATCCCACGATGAGGTAGGGGATGAGGTAGAGAATGAATCTCCATATTCCTGCTGACGGTATGAATGCCAGAAGAATCATCATCAGGGCAGATATTATTATCCTGATGAGCATTATCCGCTGCTTCCTGTTCATATCGCCCCCGTCAGATGAATATCTCGCAATCGCTTTCGACTTTCCTGCAGTTGTGCCTGACATTCTCCATCACTTGAGCTCTGTCAGCACCATCCTGGAACTCGACGATCATCTTCTGCATCATGAAGTTCACAGTACAGTCCCTGACTCCCTCTGTCTTCTTTGCAGCAGCTTCCATCTTGTTCGCGCAGTTGGCGCAGTCGACTTCGATTCCATATGTCTTTTTCATTGATCGTTCCTTTAACAGTTAAACAATTATTTAATCGTTGATTCAATAATATGTCCTTTATACCCTGCCGTCAAGAGCATATTTCCGAAATCCGCGATAATGATTATGATTTGACAGGAGGCAGCTATGACATATCCATCACTTCCGCATGACCACGGGCAGAATGAGATGAAGCTTCTGGAAAGAATTCCGGCTGATGAGAGCTTCATCACCCTTTCAGATATCTTCAGCCAGCTCGGGGATGAGAGCCGTCTGAGAATATTCTGGATACTCTGCCACTGTGAGGAGTGCGTCATAAATATCTCCTCGATGGTGAATATGTCCAGTCCAGCAGTCTCCCATCATCTCAGACAGCTCCGTGCAGGAGGTCTCATCACGAGCAGAAGGAACGGCAAGGAAGTCTACTACAAGGCTGCGGATACAGAAAAAACAAGGCTCCTCCATTCAATGATAGAGAGCCTTATGGAGATAGAGTGCCCCGAGAAGTGATCAGCAGCTTCTGATCCTGTCGATCAGTCTGTCGATATGATCCTTTGTCAGCAGGGGATTGAGAAGTGTGAACTTCAGCATCACATCTCCCTTGTAGACTGTCTGTCCGATAATGATGCCTTCCTTCATGAGCGCTCTTCTGGCTTTCCTGTTCCTCTCGTCCCCGCCTTTCAAAGCGAATACGACAGAGCTCAGCTCCGGAGCGACAGGTGAGATGAAATCATTGTCAGCTTCAAGTCTTGAGTGGAAGTAGGCAGCATTCTCGATCATTGTATCAAGAATTTTCCTGAAACCGTCCCTTCCTCTCATCCTGAAGGCCATGTAGACCTTGAGCGCGTCAAAGCGTCTTGTTGTCTGCATCGATTTACCGACAAGATTGATGTACCCGTCCTCCTCATCCTCCTCCCTGTTGAGGTAGTCGGCATGAAGCTGGAAGGCATCAAGCTCGGTACCGTCCTTCATCAGAAGCACTGATGCGCTGATCGGAAGAAGGAACATCTTATGGAAATCGATGGTGATGGAATCTGCAAGACAGAGATCACTGACCCTGTCGCTGTATGAGGAGAGGATGGCTCCTGAGCCGTAAGCCGCATCGGCATGGAGGAGCATTCCATACTCATCTGCGATCTCTCTCAGCTTCTTTACGCTGTCTATGCTTCCGAAGTCGGTAGTTCCTATCGTGGCAACGATCATGAATGGAATGAGTCCGTTCTCCCTGTCCTTCTCTATGATGCTTCTGGCCTTTTCCGTATCGATACGGCATCTGTCATCGACAGGAAGCTTGACCACGACGTCGTAGCCGAGGCCTGCCATATGCGCACCTTTATCGAATGAGAAGTGTGATATCTCTGAGACATAGAGCCTCAGCCTGTCATAAGAGGAAGGAAGTCCTTTCTTCTTCGTATCCCATCCGAATTCTTTCTCAAGATAGCGGTCCCGGTGGGCAATGAGCGCTGAGATGTTTGACTGGCTGCCGCCTGAGGTGAATGTACCATCCGCATCCTTTCCGTATCCGTAGAGAGATATAAGCTCCCTGACAGCCTTCACCTCGATCTCTGTCGCAGCCGGCCCCTGATCCCAGCTGTCCATGCTGCTGTTGAATGCTGCTATGATGACCTCCGCGGCTATCGCCTCGATGAGGGCAGGGGAGTGCAGGTGCGGCATATATGAGGTGGACCATGTCCTGAGCATGTGTGGAAGGATATTCTCCCTGACGCTCTCCATCATCACATCCCATCCATCTCCCTTCTCAGGCAAGAACGAAAGCTTTCCTATGATTGCTCTGAGGTCATATGGATCTATGCCTGAGTAGGCCTTGTCATCATTTACTGAATCAACAATTGCCCTGGCAGCCTCTCCGACAGCTTTCAGGAAGGCTTCCTTCTCCCTCTCTCCGGAGGAAAGAAGGAGAACGTCATCTGTTTCTGATCTCATGATCAAGCTCCATTACTGATGAGGAGAAGATGTCGAGCATAGTGCTGATCTCACTGTCGGATACTGTAAGGGCGGAAAG
>CALXON010000209.1 GCA_944389985.1 uncultured Spirochaetaceae bacterium
TCAGCTTCATACTCCGGAAGTTTCACGGAAGTGATACCTTATTTCAATAGAACGGAAAGAAACTACACAGAAAGAACAGATGGAAAGATTCCTTCCGTTCAACTATAATGAACCCATGCGAAGGCCCGGAATCCCTGACATCATCATATTCCTCATATATATCTCAGCTATCGCCGTTTCCGCACTTGCGGCAGGCGGAGGGAACGACGTGCTTGAAGTTGATGCCGACGGAAGGGAATATGCCTACTCACTTTCCGAGAACGGACTGTATGATTTCGAGGGACCTCTGGGGACGACAGTCATTGAAATAAAGGATGGAAGGGCAAGGATCGTCTCATCCCCCTGCCCGAACGGTACATGCATGAAAGCTGGCTGGTCCTCCACCCTCTGCTGCCTTCCGAACAAGATAATAGCGGTGAGCACCGCATCAGGAGATGTCGATGCGATATCGGGATAGAATACCGTTTCTCGGCGCTCTCGCGCTCTTCTTCTCCGCTGTAGAGCTCTTCATTCCTAGGATCCTGCCTTTTTTCAAGATAGGACTGGCCAACATACCTGTCCTTGCTGCTCTGGACATGCCGCTTCAGGGCTTCATGATCCTTCTTGTTGTGAAGGCTGTCGGAACAACATATATTTCGGGAACGCTTTTCTCCGTATTCTTCATCATGTCAGTGATACAGACATTGCTTTCCGGACTGACGATGTACGTTCTGAGACGTTTTTTCAGGAACATATCCATATACTCTGTATCAATGGCGGGAGCACTTGTCTCAGTCCTTGCACAGATATCCGTAGCCTCACTCTATGCCGGCAAGGGTGTATTCATGATGCTGCCTCTGATGCTTGTCATCTCTCTCCCTGCATCCATACTGACAGCATGGATCTCCGGAAAGATCACCATACCGGATGATGTCCTGATTCCTGAGGCGGAAAAGGGAGCGAAAAACAGCTGTGTGTCCATCGTGGCATTCGCATTATCAGCGCTGATGATCATGCTCTCTCCTTCAATTCCGTCACTCCTCCTCACGCTTATCGTCTGCCTTTCATTCCAGCGTGCGACAGAGCGGAGGATAATGGTCACTCCACATATCCTGATGCTCATATTCATGGTAATCTCCTCAGTCTTCACGCCGTCAGGAAAGATCCTTTTCCATATTACATCATGGCCTGTCACTGAAGGAGCGCTTTCTGATGGAATTGAAAGAAGCCTCAGACTGTCATCGGCGATCGCACTCTCCCAGGGATTTTCAAGGATAATAAGGCCCACAGGCGGAATAACAGGACGGATTCTCGCAATCTTCGATGCAATGCTTTCATCCTTCCGGGTACAGAAAGGATCGCTATGGGAGAAGGTCAGGAACACATTATCCAGCACACAGTATGAAAAACAGCAGAAAACGGATATTAATGTTCCATTATTCACATCAATTGCAGCATCTGTTCTTTTAACTGCTATAACTACAGTGGCCTATTTCTTTTTATAAATGAAATATATAATATCGTGTTGACACAACCTGTCCGATTTATGTATATAAATTTATCGATAAACAAGGAGTAAATTATGGCAGAAGTCAATGAGCTCTTCCCTGGACAGATCGAGCTTCAGGAAATGATCGAAAGAGTGAAGCGCGCACAGCTTGTGTACGCCAATTATCCTCAGGAAAAGGTTGACGAGATCTTCCGCGCCGCCGCTATCGCAGCAAACAATGCAAGAATCTCTCTTGCTCAGGATGCGGTCGCAGAGACAGGCATGGGAATCATTGAAGACAAGGTTATAAAGAATCACTTTGCCGCAGAGTACATCTTCCACAAGTATAAGGATGACAAGACATGCGGTATCATCGAGGATGACATGGGATTCGGAATCAAGAAGATCGCAGAGCCAAAGGGCGTGATCTGCGGTATCATTCCGACAACAAACCCGACATCCACAGCAATATTCAAGTCACTGATCGCGCTCAAGACAAGGAACGCCATCATCTTCTCTCCGCATCCGAGAGCAAAGAAGTGCACATGCGATGCAGCACGCATCGTTCTCGAGGCGGCAGTGAAGGCAGGTGCCCCTGAGGATATCATCGGATTCATCGAGGAGCCGACAATGGAGAAGACGGACTACCTCATGAAGCATCCTCTCATCAACCTGATCCTTGCGACAGGTGGCCCTGGAATGGTCAAGTCCGCATACTCATCAGGTAAGCCGGCTATCGGAGTCGGCGCAGGCAATACTCCTGCCCTTCTCGACAAGAACTGCAACATCAAGATGGCTGTAGCATCCATTCTTATGTCAAAGACATTCGACAATGGTGTCGTATGTGCATCCGAGCAGGCTGTCATCGTCCACAAGGACATCTACAACGAGGTGAAGAAGGAGATGAAGGAGCAGGGAGCCCACTTCCTCACAAAGGACGAGCTTGCACTGCTTGAGCCGATCATCCTCGACCCTAAGAGAGGATCAGTGAATCCTAAGATCGTAGGTCAGCCTGCCGTGAAGATCGCAGAGATCGCAGGTTTCTCCGTACCTGAGACGACAAAGGTGCTCATCGGAGAGGTCAAGAGAATCGAGGTTGATGAGCCGTTCGCACATGAGAAGCTCTCCCCTGTTCTCGGCATGTACTCCTGTGACAACTTCGGAGAAGGCGCGGCCATGGCTGCAAAGCTCATCGCTCTCGGCGGTTTCGGTCACACATCGGTCCTCTACTGCGACGAGAAGGAGCAGGACAAGATAAACACATACGGAAAGACGGTGAAGACAAGCCGCGTGCTCATCAACATGCCGGCTTCCCAGGGAGCTATCGGTGATATCTACAACTTCCGTCTTGAGCCATCCCTCACGCTCGGATGTGGCAGCTGGGGAAACAACTCCATCTCGGAGAACGTAGGTCCTAAGCATCTTCTTAACGTAAAGACTGTAGCAGAGAGGAGGGAAAACATGCTCTGGTTCAAGCTTCCACCGAAGATCTATTTCAAGTACGGCTCACTGCCGGTCGCTCTTCAGGAGCTCAGCAACAAGAAGAGAGCATTCATCGTCACAGACAGCTTCCTCTTCTCCTCAGGCATGATCGACCGCATCACAGAGACTCTCCAGCAGATCGGAGTCGAGACAGAGGTATTCCATCAGGTAAAGCCGGATCCGACTCTCGGAACGATCAACACTGCAATGGAGCTCGTGAACGCATACAAGCCGGATGTATTCATTGCGGTCGGCGGTGGTTCTCCGATGGATGCCGCGAAGATCATGTGGCTTCTCTATGAGCACCCGGAAGTAGAGTTCGAGGGTCTTGCACTCAGGTTCATGGATATCAGGAAGAGGATCTACTCATTCCCGAACATGGGCAAGAAGGCAGAGCTCGTATGTATTCCTACAACATCAGGAACAGGTTCTGAGGTCACACCGTTCGCAATCATCACAGATGAGAAGACTGGCATGAAGTGGGCTATCGCTGATTACGCCCTCACTCCAAGCATGGCTATCGTCGACAGCGAGCTTGCGATGGGTCAGCCTAAGGGACTTACAGCTTCCTGCGGTCTTGATGTCCTCACTCATGCTCTTGAGGCGCTTGTCTCATCCATGAGCACGGATTTCACGAATCCGCTCTCACTTGAGGCTGCAAGACTTGTGTTCAAGTACCTGCCAAAGGCATATGCTGACGGAACCGACAAGAAAGCAAGGGAGAAGATGCACGATGCATCAACAATTGCGGGTATGGCATTCTCCAATGCGTTCCTCGGACTCTGCCACTCAATGGCTCATAAGCTGGGAGCTGCATTCCATGTTCCACACGGAATGGCTAACGCACTGCTTCTGACGAACATCATCCGCTTCAACGCAAATGACAATCCGACAAAGCAGGCATCCTTCCCGCAGTATGAGTATCCTTCTGTGATCTCAAGATACGCAAGAGCCGCAGATTACATCTCAATGGCTCTCAATGATGAGAAGAACACTGAGTACATCTCAACCAATGCGAAGATGAGCATGGAGGATAAGGTGCAGGCTCTCATTGACGGCATCGAGAAGCTCAAGAAGGAACTCAACATTCCATCCTCAATCCAGGAGTGGGGTGTTGATGAGAGCGAGTTCCTCGCAGCAGTCGACGAGCTTTCAGTGAAGGCATTCGATGACCAGTGCACAGGTTCCAACCCGCGCTACCCGCTCATCAGCCAGATCAAACAGCTCTATCTTGACTCCTTCTATGGAAGGGCCTGGACAGAGACGAAATAAAAATACTTCCTCATTTATCCAGAAGGGACTGCATTGCGGTCCCTTCTTTACTTCCAGATGATATGCCAAAAAGAAATAATAACATTCCTATAACGGATTATAAATCTCTATGCTTATTTCCAAGTCTTTCAGCCCAGCGCTCAGTATAGAATGAGAGGTAATCCTTATCATGAAAGAAAGGTGTGTATATTCTGAGAGTGCACCATATCAATGAAGGAAGACCTATGACTATAAGATAAAGGGGGCCAAGCAGTCTGCTCTGCACTGAGTGCCCATACTCATGATACAGAACACTCTCATCCTGCAATATGCGGAAGT
>CALXON010000210.1 GCA_944389985.1 uncultured Spirochaetaceae bacterium
GCTCCGATTCCCGTCGGTGATATGTTCCTGTATGAGATGAGATCCAGAGCAATGGCTCCTGCAAGGTATATGATGGCCGGGATGATGACACATTCCCTTCTGATTCTTCCTGAGCATGGTGAGATAAGATCCCGGAAGGATGCAGAGAGCAGGATCCGTGCCCCGACGACAAGCACCAGAAATGACACTATGTATGGAATATGGAGCATGATGTATGGCGCCACCGGTTCCGGTAATGCCGTGAGGATAGCTTCATCCATAACCACCAGTATGGTGACTGTCAGGAATGTGAATATGACAAGTATGAGAAGCGCAAGGCTTCCAAGTCTCTTCTCCATGATGAGAAAGGTATCACAAAGAGGATGGTTTTGAAATGAAAAAGGCTATCACCGTGATGATAGCCCCGTCTTTACCGAAGTGAAGATCACTCATTCTCCTCGAATGTCTCAAGCTCCGTGACCTCGTTCTCTCCAGCGGAGAAATCCTCGGCTTCCGTAAGCTCGTCCATGTCGAGAGTACCGAAGCTCTCGAATTCGAAACCTGCAAGAGAGGCATCGAGCTCATCGAGAGCGGAGGTGATGGCCTCATCAATCGCAGCCTGGTCTGTGCTGACCTTGTCCAGAAGCTCCTGAAGCTCCTTGTTGTGGTTCTCCACAAGGCTGAAGCGTGCCTGAAGCTCTCTGTTCTCATCACGCAGATGGTTGATAAGTCCTACTGCTTTCTGAACTCTCATCAAGAGAAGCTTGCTGCTTTCGATCGTGGTCATCTTTTACCTCCTTTTTTACGGTATGTCAGGCAAGTGCCTTCTTGACCTCTGCGACAAGTGCTGTGAATGCAGCCTTATCCTCGATAGCCATGTTGGAGAGAGCCTTTCTGTTGAGCTCGATCTTCGCAAGCTTGAGGCCATGCATGAACTGTGAGTAGTTGAGACCCTCAGCCTGCACAGCAGCGGAGATTCTTGCAATCCAGAGCTTTCTGAAATCTCTCTTCTTCTCCTTTCTGCCACGGTATGCGTACTGTCCTGCCTTTGCTACAGCGTCCTTTGCAATCCTGTGGTTGGTAGATCTTCTCCCGTAGTAGCCTTTGGCCTGCTCGAGAATCTTCTTTCTTCTGTCCTTGCGTTTTGTTCCGTCTACTGCTCTTGGCATTTTACCTCACCTCCTGATCATGCGTAAGGGAGCATTGACTTTGCTCTCTTAGCCTCGACATCGCAGAGTATCCCCTTGTGGCGGAGATTCATCTTTCTCTTCGATCCCTTCTTGGTGAGAATATGGCGGAGGCCCTGCTTCTTGTAGGCAACCTTGCCAGATCCGGTGACTCTGTAGCGCTTAGACGCCGACTTTCTTGTTTTCATCTTAGGCATTTCATGCCCTCCTCTGCGCCGCAGGGAACAAGAACCCCTGAAGCTGCTTTATATAATCTCCATGCGGAGGTTATTTCACTTTTTCTGAGGGGAGACGGTCATGCTCATCATCTTCCCTTCCATGAGTGCGCCTTTGTCGAGGTTGTACTGTACACCAAGCTCTGTAAGAGCATCAAGTATCTTGTCCAGTACGACCTTTCCAAGTTCCGGGTGGGCAAGCTCCCTGCCGCGGAAACGCACTGACACCTTCACCTTGTTTCCCTCTCCGAGGAACTCGGCAATGGCTTTGCTCTTTGTCTCCAGATCGTGCTTCTCGATCTTCGGCTGCATCCTGATCTCCTTGATCTTGACGACAGTCTGGTTCTTCTTTGCCTCTCTGGACTTCTTCTCCATCTCATAGCGGTACTTTCCGAAATCCAGTATCTTGCAGACCGGAGGATTCGCGTTAGGGGAAACCTCCACCAGATCCATTCCCGCCTCATCGGCAAGATGGCAAGCCTCAGGAACGCTCATCACGCCCCTCTGGACTCCGTTCTCATCGATAACAAGCACCTCGCGTGCCCTTATCTGCCTGTTGATTCTCAGATCTTTGGTAGCCAACTGTACTCCTTATCTGCAGATTACTGCTTTATATCGCTATAGAGAATTCTGGCAATGCTGCCACAATTTTCAGTTTATAGCATATAAAGGCATACGCTGTCAAAGCTTATCTGTATCTGCTGTCATATATGTGACCTTTAATGTAGTAGATGATGAAAAGAATGGAAGATACCACCCATGTAACAGGGTATGATGTGAGCACCCCCAGCAGTGTCGGGGCGAAGAACGGACATGTGAAGATCCATATGATCCTGAGTACGCACACCCCGAAAATGAGTATGACGGTAGGTATCACAGACTTGCCTGCACCCCTTATCGATCCGGAGAGTATCTCTATCGGAAGGTATGTGATGAACCATGGAACAATGTACATCATTATGCTTGTTCCTATCGCAAGGACCTCGCTGTCTGTCGTGAACATCATCAGTCCATAGCGTCCGACAAGGAAGTACAGACCTTCAAGCACTGTAGTTGAGACCGCAGCCATCCAGAGACATGTCCTGACGCCCTTTCTTGCCCTGTCGACCCTTCCTGCTCCGTAGTTCTGGCCGACGAATGTCGTTATCGCGATACCGAAGGCGTTGCTGAACATCCAGTAGAGCTGGTCGAGCTTCGAGTAGGCTGCCCATGCGGCGGCGGTATCTGTACCGAAGCTGTTGATGGAGGACTGGATGATGAGGTTTGAAATCGTATACATGATCGACTGGATTCCCGCCGGAATTCCTATCAGGAGCATGTTGCGGAGGATCATGCGGTCGAACTTTATCTCCCGTATGACCAGCTTCCCCGATTCCTTTCTCCTCATCAGACTGACAGCGGCAAGAAGCACGGATACAGCCTGTGAGGCTACCGTGGCGTATGCGGCGCCTGCGACTCCGAGCGGGGTGAATCCGACAAGTATTATGTCCAGCACGATGTTCGTCACACAGCCTGCCACGAGGAACCAGAAAGGTCTCGTGCTGTCACCGAATGCACGGAATATTCCGGCTGCCATATTGTAGAGGACTACGAATACCGAGCCGGTGAAGTATATCTTTATGTACCTGACAGCGAGCGGAAGGATATCCTCAGGGGTACCTATAGCGATCAGCAGAGGTTCTGAGAACAGCAGTCCGAGTATCGTTATGATCACACCGCCTGCGATGGCAAGGGCTGTGGCCGTATGTACCGATTTCGCCACAAGCTCATCATTCTTCGCTCCGTAGTGCTGGGAGATGACCACAGAGGCTCCTGAGGACAGTCCTGTGAAGAAACCTATGAGCAGGTTTATCGCAGTTCCCGTTCCTCCTCCGACCGCGGCCAGAGCCTCCTTTCCCAGATACTGTCCGACGACGATGGCGTCAACAGTGTTGTAGAGCTGCTGGAAGAATGTGCCGAGAAGGATCGGGAAGAAGAATGAAAGAAGCTGTTTCCAGATGACTCCTTCCGTTATGCCGTTGTATCCGATTTTCGCTTCCACGATCTTAGAGAATCCTTCCTACAGGCAGTTTTCTTATGGCTATTCTTGTAGTGCATCCCTTTCCGAAGAGATTTTCCATTCCTTCCGTGTATCTGGATACGAGGGATTCAGGCACATACGCCTGTATCGTTCCCGCGAATCCTCCGCCGTGGACTCTTGATGCACCGTCTCCCTGAAGTATCTCCTCAGAGAGCGCAAGGGCAAGTGAGAGACCCTGATCGCGGGGGGATGATGACGGATACACATTCTGGAGGAAACGGAATGAGCTCAGCCCTGATTCCTCGACAAGGAAGAGGAATGTATCGATATCACCATACTTCAGCTCCTCAAGCATCATCTC
>CALXON010000211.1 GCA_944389985.1 uncultured Spirochaetaceae bacterium
CCTGTGAACACCTGTGCGAAGTTCATCGTGATCTTCATCATCTTCGGTGCGTTCCTCGAACGTACGGGAGTCGCGGATTTCTTCATACGCTTCGCAAACGCCGCGGTCGGAAGATTCACGGGAGGCCCGGCGAAGGTCGCTGTCGTCGCATCGGCTCTTGAGGGAATGGCATCAGGATCATCTGTTGCCAACACTGTGGGATCCGGTTCGATAACCATTCCGATGATGAAGAAGATGGGTTACAAGCCTGAGTTCGCAGCAGCTGTAGAGGCAGCGGCATCCACAGGTGGACAGATCATGCCTCCGATCATGGGAGCTGCAGCATTCCTGATGGCTGAGTACACAGGTCAGCCCTACTCCACTATCGCTCTGATGGCAATTCTTCCTGCGGTCCTCTACTTCACAGGAATCTACATCGCCGTACACCTCGAGGCGAAGAAGATGGGCATGAAGGGAATACCCAAGGATGAGCTTCCGAAAGCAAAGGAGCTTGTCAGGGAGATCTACCTCCTCGCGCCGCTTGTGGCACTTGTCTACCTCGTGTCGACAAACACATTCACGATGGCATACTCCGCAACGATCTCCATCGGAGTCGCAATCCTCGTCGGCATCATCAATCCGACACACAGACTCACGATCTCGAGAATACTCGAGGCGTTCGAGGGCGGATCAAGAGGCTCGATAACTGTTGTCGTCGCTTGTGGTCTTGCCGGTATAATCTCCGGCTGTATCACGGTCACGGGACTTGCAGGAAAGCTCGCAGGTGCAATTGAAATCCTCTCCGGAGGTCATCTCATCCTCGCGCTCTTCTTCACGATGCTCTGCTGTATCGTCCTCGGAATGGGTGTGCCGACAACGGCTAACTACCTCATCATGGCCTCGATCTGCGCACCTATTCTTATCGGTGAGCCGTTCGGAGTCGCTACGATGGCAGCACACTTCTTCGTATTCTACTTCGGTATTGTCGCGGACATAACGCCGCCGGTTGCCCTGGCAGCATATGCCGGAGCCGCAATAGCGAAGGCAAATCCGATGAAGACGGGAATGAACGCAACAAGACTTGCCATCGCCGCATTCATCGTTCCGTATATCTTCGCTCTGAGTCCTGCGATGCTCTTCATCGATGTCACATCTGCATTCCAGGTCGTACAGATCGTCATAACATCGCTCCTCGGCATCTTCTCGATCGCTGCGGCGCTTAACGGCTATCTGATCATGAACATACCTGCGGTGCTGAGAATCGCACTTGCAGCAGGTGGTCTGATGATGGTCTACCCTGGAACGATCACAGATACACTGGGACTTCTGATCCTCATTGGAACGATCACATTCCAGTGCCTCACGGCAAAGAAAAACGGTGTGAAGATCTCTTTCTGAGGATTATTCACACCCTTGATACAGACCTCCTGTTCATGACGGCAGGAGGTCTTCTTTATCAGAATATCGAGAAGGACACGAAGAATGAGACAAGGAGCGATGCAACGAGCGATACGACTGTTATCTGCGTATTGATCGAAGGTCCTGCTGTATCCTTGAAAGGATCTCCGACTGTATCACCTATGACAGCAGCCTTATGTGCGTTGCTGCCCTTTCCTCCCTCATTTCCGGCCTCGACGTACTTCTTGGAGTTATCCCAGAGACCACCTGAATTGGACATGAATAGCGCGATCAGAAGTCCGGAGACGATGTTTCCGAGAAGGAATCCTCCGATTGCCTCAGGTCCTCCGATGAAACCGACAACACATGTCATGATGATCGCCGCCAGTCCTGCAGGTATAAGCTCCTTGAGAGCACCTGTCGTCGCTATGTCGATACAGAGGGAATAGTCAGGAACAGCGTTTCCTTCCTTCAGGCCCGGAATCGTATCGAACTGCCTGTGGATCTCTTTGACCATCCTCTCTGCGTTCCTGTCAACTCCGAGAATGAGCATTGCTGAGAAGAGAGCCGGAAGCGATGCTCCGACAAGGATGCCGAAGAAGACCGTCGGTTCCATGATGTCGAATCCGGTGATGAGTTCCATACCCTTCTCCATCAGGACGACATTGGCCTCTGACATGAATGCTCCGAGGAGGGATATAACGGTAAGGCCTGCAGCTCCAATCGAGAAGCCTTTCGTGACAGCCTTTACAGTGTTTCCCGCACTGTCGAGCTCATCGGCGACCCTTATCGTCTCCTCACCCAGTCCTCCCATCTCGGCAAGACCCCTTGCGTTGTCAACGATAGGACCGTACGCATCATTGGAGATGATCATTCCGACAATTGAGAGCATACCGACAGCAGCCATTGAGATACCGAAGATCGCATACCCCTCTCCCATTGGCGCACAGAGCTTGTATGCGGCAAGTGCCGATACAGCTATTCCTGCCATTGCAGGGAGAGCTGAGATGAAGCCGTATGAGACACCTGAGAGGATCGTGAACGCAGGACCTGTCGAGGAGGCCTTTGCAACACGCTGTACTATAGGCTTCGTGTCATCGGTGAAGTAATCGGTCGTTATTCCGATGATCACTCCTACAAGAAGTCCTACTGAGGATGCTCCCCATACCCTCCATGAGAATCCTTCTGTCAGAGCTGTGGCAATTGCTGTCAGGACAAGGAATACAGCCGTTGTCGTGTAGGTCGATGAATTCAGGGCCCTTGTCGGGCTTCCATCCTTACCCACCCTCGCGTTGGCAATGCCTATCATAGATGCGATGAGTCCGAGAACAAGATAGCAGAAGACCATCTTGATCGCATCAGCTGAACCCGAAAGGGAACCTGCGATGACAAGGGCTGAGGCAGATGCCGCGACATTTGAATCGAAGAGGTCTGCACCCATTCCCGCTACATCACCGACATTGTCACCGACGTTATCCGCGATGACAGCGGGATTCCTCGGATCGTCCTCCGCTATTCCGAGCTCTACCTTTCCTGTAAGGTCAGCAGCGACATCCGCGGTCTTTGTGAATATTCCGCCTCCCGCCTTTGCAAAGAGTGCAAGTGAGCTTGCTCCGAATGAGAAACCGAGAAGTATTGACGTGTCACCGAAGAGCATGAGAACAAGCGCGACTCCGGCAAGCGAACAGCCTACGACGAGAAGTCCCATCACGGCTCCGCCTCTGAAACCTATGAGGAATGCCTTTTTCAAGCCTCCCTCCGCACTCTCGGCAGCCCTTCCGTTTGAGAGGGTCGCGACCATAATGCCGATCTTTCCGGCGATCGCAGAGAGAACGGTTCCGGCTATATACGCGACAGTCATCGAGATGTTGTCCGCTATGCCGCCTTCCCAGACCGGTGTCGGAAGAAGAAGGAAGATCAGCACTGCCGCAATACCGGCGAAGACTGCCAGTATCCTGTACTCACGACGCATGAATGCTGCCGCACCTTCCCTGATTAGCTCGGAGACATCCGCGATTCTCCGGTTCTCCATCTTCTGCTTCTTCACCCAGAGATAGAGATAGAGAGCAAACAGGAATGCGACGGCGGCAGTTATGAATGAGAGAAAGTAGAAAAAACCTGCTGAAAGATTCATAAATACCCACCTTTCCAGCCGGCATCCAGCCCAGCTGGACAATCTCAGTGTAAAATCACATCAAATCGCCGTCAAATAAATATTTATGGATGGATTTGATATACAGGGATACAATTATTGGAGTATGGAAATGACTATATGGGACATTGTCAGAAGCATATCCGTGATAATCTCCCATGCATTCACGCTCGGCATTCTCTCAGATCCTAAGGACAGCGTGAGACATCCTGCTACGGTATGGACATGCCTATCTCTGGTGCTTGCTCCGGCCCTGATCATCATAATCACACCGACTGGCTACACCACGACAACGACATGGCTTGCATACTTTCTCATTCTGATTCCCTACTTCATTGTCTTCATGTTCATCTCTGAAGGACCTGTGAAACGGAACCTCTTCCTGTTCATGACCTATTCCACGCTCTTCGTTCTTCTCCTTGTCATCTCCCAGATTCTTGCAATACTCTTCGCTGACGGAGAAGAGAGTGTGCAGATAATGACAAGGACAGTAATGTCACTGCTCTTCGCTCTTGCGGTACTCTGGAAGCTCAAGGATCTGTTCAACTCCGCAACCGGCAGGATAACCGAAGGATGGGGAAGACTCTCGCTCTTCTCCATCACAGTATTCATCATCATCTCGATATTCGTGATGACAGCGTATCTCACATGGGATCCATTCCTGCTTCCATTCATCCTGCTTGTATCGATACTTGTCGTCATATCATACATAATCGCACTGTCGCTGCTGGGACTACTTGAGCAGAAACAGGAGAACCAGATGCTCAACAAGCAGAAGGACCTTCTGAGAAGCGAGCTGGAAGCCGAGAATGAATTCGTGCTATCTGCAAGGATGTACCGCCATGACATGAGACACCATGATGCTATCATCCGTGAGTACATCGCAGACGGAGAGTACGAGGAAGCACTGAAATACCTTGATGATCATGCGAAGCTCATTGATAAGACTCAGCTCCAGATATGGAGCGGAAGCAAGATCATAAACGCAGTTCTGAGAGCTGCGGAGAGACGTGCGGAGGCAGCAGGTATAAGATTCACAGCCACGGTCCGCATTCCTTCAGAGCTCCCTATCTCCGATACTGATATCGGAACGATCTTCGGAAACCTCCTGGACAACGCCATTGAAGCTGCCGAGAAGGTTGAATCGGATCCATACATCTCCGTCAGAGCTGAGACAAGGGAATCAATGCTCTATGCAGAGATCAGGAACAGCATGAGCGGACAGACTGTCTTCACAAGCAACAACAGGCCACGGACAACAAAGAAGAACGGAGGAACAGGACTGAGAAGCGTCAACACCATCCTTCAGGAAAACGGAGGCGGACTCAAGCTCAGACAGTCAGGCAGTGAGTTTATCGCTCAGGTGATAATACCGCTTGAAAGAAAATAACAGGCTCCATCGCTGAAGCCTGCCTTATACGGAATCTGTATGTCTTACCAGCCGAGGGTGAAGTTGACCGTGAATGCATCAACTCCCTTCGAGCCCGCTCTCTCACCATACTCCTTCCAGAAGTATGTGCAGTCAAGACGGATGACATGGAGATCGATTCCAAGTCCGAGTGAGAGATAACCTCCTGCAAGTCCTGCGCGGAGTGCGATTGAGTTGACGAACTCAAGCTCGACACCGAGGTTCACATGCTCGACGAAGCTCCTGAAATCAAATTTCAGATAATCACCGAAACCGATCATATCAACGATATCAAGGGCGACTGTCGGCTTGAACCACCAGAACTCATCCCACTGCCATGCAACTCCGAGATCGAGAGAGCAGTCAGAGTCGAATGTGAACTTCTCATGAGAGCCCGAACCGAACGGATTCTGTTTCCATTCATTGATCGAGTCGAGAGCTGTCATGTAGTATCTGCCGTTGATGTTCCTCGCGGCAATGCTGACGGAGAATCCGAGAGGCATGTTCGCCGTGATGCCGATATCGATAGGAACGGAGAAACCGGCCATCATCGGAGTTCCTGCAAGGAATGAGTCAAACGGATTCGTTCCCTCTTCCGAGCTTGAATTCGAGAAGAGTCCGAG
>CALXON010000212.1 GCA_944389985.1 uncultured Spirochaetaceae bacterium
GCGATGGCGATTGCCGATGCAACCGGTGTCTGGGTACGCTCCTGGCCGATAACAGGCGAGAAGATACTCAAGGCTCTTGGAAAGTTCTGATTGATATACGCCGCGCTCTGCGGGGTATCTTCAAGTCCTCATTAAAATATCAATACAGATATACAATTCCATTATAGGAATGAATAATCATTCAATCAATTTGAACAGTATCCTGACATTTCCTCCGCAGATCATTCCCGTATTGCCATCCCTTACAAGGCCATAGTCATTGATCTCAACCTTTTTCCCTTCTTTCAGGAGCTCCCTTGCCCGTCTCACGGCAAGCTGTTCCACAGCACCTCCTCCGATTGTGGAATACTCCTTGTTCTCCGTCACGAACATCATCGTCCCTTCGCCTCTGGGCGCAGAACCTTCCTTGCTGATGATCCTCATGAGGACTCCTCTTGTATCCTGAAGGGCTTCAAGAAGTTCCTGATCTGCCGTTATCGTATTTCGGTCCTGGCGGAAGACGGAGATAATCTCTGCCATTATGGAAATGGCTATCTCCTCCGGTGTCACTGCGTTTATGCTCACGCCTACGGGTGAGTGGACAGCCTGCAGTTCCTCTTCAGGAAATCCTTCCTCCCTGAGTGCCTGAATCTGTGCGGCAGCCTTCCTTTTCGATCCGATCATGCCGATATAGCTGTGGCTGTGTGAAAGGGCATACCGCAGGGCATCCTTGTCGAACTCATGGCCATGGGTGAAGATGACGAAATATGGGGAAGGGGCATTGTAATCTCTTTTCAGAAGCTCATTGAACGGACCTGTGTGCCTTTCAGCTTCCGGAAATCTCTCTTCTGTCAGAAGCTCCGGCCTGTCATCTAGAATGATCATCCTCATGCCCTGAAGAACTCCCAGGTCATATAAAGCCTTTCCGACATGACCGCAGCCGAAGAGGAAGAGCACAGGTTCTGTCCTGATGGTCTCGACAAGATCGTATCTGCCTTCCTCTCCTGCGATCATCACCCCGTTCCGGAACAATGCCTCCCTTCCTGTTGCAGTCTCCGTACGTCTTTCTGCAACCCCCGATGTATCGAGGAGGTCCTTCAGTATTCTGTAGTATTCACTCATTGATTATCTCCCTTATGAGGGTGAGCGTCCTCTCTATCTCTCCGTCTGTGGTGAATGGTCCCGGAGATATACGGAGAGTTCCCCCCGGAAATGTTCCAAGAGTCCTGTGTGCTGAAGGAGCACAGTGAAGCCCGACCCGTGTCTCGATGTTTCCTCTTTCAAGAAGCCTGGATGCAAGTGCAGCGGGATCTGTACCTTCCGCGGTTATTGAGAATACCGCAGTCCTCGGCTCATCCAGAGAGGGACCATGTATGGTGATGCCATCTATGGCGGACAGGCCCTCGTAGAATTTCTCCTTTATCCTGATCATTCTTGACCTGATGCTCTCAAGACATCCGGAGACATATGATACGGAGTGGCATAGCCCTATGAGACCTGGAAGGTTCTCAGTTCCACCGCGGAGTCTTTCGGGAAGTGATGAGGGAATGCCCTCGTTGTCACTCTCTGTTCCCGTTCCTCCGGCGACAAGCGGAGTAATTTTCTCTGCTATATCCCTTCTGATGACTGCTCCTCCAGTCCCCTGAGGACCAAGAAAGCCCTTGTGTCCTGTGAAACAGACCGCTGCGGCATTCAGCGCCGACATGTCTATCATGACCTCCGGAGATGCCTGAGCTGCATCGATGATCAGCGGAATATGATGCTCTGATGCGATCTCTGCGGCTTTCTCAAGATCCTGTACCGCTCCTGAGACATTTCCTGCGGCATTTATGATCATTGCAGCTGTTTCCGGAGTTATGAGTTCCCGGGCTTTCTCCATCAATGAGAATCCTGCCATGTCAGATGGAATTCTTGAAATGTGTGCACCTATCTCTGAAAGCGGTCTCATCACAGCATTGTGCTCTGATGATGTGACTATGACATGTCCCTTTTCAGGAACCAGTCCCTTGATCACCATGTTCAGTGATTCCGTGACATTCATCGTGAATACGATGCACTCGGGATGGGGGTATGAGTAGTGATCAGAGAGCAGAGTGCGGAGGGTGTATATCCTGTTCCACACACTCTCTGCCAAAGCTGATGCTGTCCTGTACAGACTGATGCCGTCATCATCGATGAATGACCGTACCGCCTCTCCTGTTCCCGGAGCTTTCGGAAATGATGTCGCTGCGTTGTCCAGATAGATCCTGTCCATATGGTGATGATAGCATATTCTTCCATTGTTTTATCAGATATGTAATGGTAATATTCCAGTTATGGAACTCAAGGAAAAACCAAGATTGCTGATCACGGGTGCCGTGATCGGTGTTGCAAGCGTCATACTCACTGTGCTGGGTAATCCTCAGAACATGGGTTTCTGCATAGCCTGTTTCATCAGGGATATCGCGGGAAGCGTACATCTGCATTCCGCTCATATCGTCCAGTACATGAGACCGGAGATCATAGGAATCATCGCAGGATCCTTCGCCATCAGTCTCATAACAGGGGACTTCCACCCCAGAGCAGGCTCCAGTCCTGTACTGAGATTCATCATCGGCTTTTTCGTGATGGTCGGAGCTCTTGTCTTCCTCGGATGTCCTCTGAGGATGATACTCCGTCTCGGAGTAGGGGATCTGAACGCTCTTGTCGGACTTCTGGGATTCGCTGCAGGAATCGGAACAGGATGCATCTTCCTCTCAAATGGATTCACGCTCGGACGCTCGTCTGACGAGACGAGAATCGAGGGCGCGGCATTCCCGGGAGCCGCCATCTTCCTCTTCATATTGTTCCTCGCAGTCCCGTCACTTTTCTCATTCTCGGAGTCCGGACCGGGATCGATGCATGCTCCGGTGGTCGCGGCCCTTGCCGCAGGTCTCATTGCGGGAATGCTTGCAGAGAGATCGAGACTCTGCATGGCAGGAGGAATCAGGGATCTGATCCTCATAAGGGATTACACGCTCATTCTAGGTTTCATCGCCATATTCGCAGCATCGCTTATCGGGAATATCATCACAGGATCATTCTCCGTAGGTTTTGCGGATCAGCCTGTCGCTCATGACAAGCATCTCTGGAATTTCCTTGGAATGATGCTTACAGGACTTGGTTCCGTGATGCTCGGAGGATGTCCTCTTAGGCAGCTCGTGATGGCAGGAGAGGGCTCTGGAGACAGTGCCGCTGCTGTTCTCGGCATGCTTTTCGGAGCAGCCGCAGCACATAACTTCTCACTTGCAGCATCTGCCGGAACCGGCCCGGCTCTGAATGGCAAGGTTGCCGTAATTACAGGTCTTGTCATTCTCATAGCGATAGCTTCGATCGTCACTGTGAAGGAGAGGAGGAAGTATGAAAGAGGTTGATGCGAGAGGCAGATCCTGCCCGGAACCTGTGATCATGACAAAGAGGGCACTCAAAGAGGATGAGGAGATAGATGTCCTTGTCGACAACAGGGCCTCTCTTGAGAACGTCCAGAGATACGGAAGAGCTATGGGAAAGCATGTCAGTGCAAGTGAAGAGGGGACAGGATGGAGGATCGCGATCAGAAAGTGATCACTTTCCACAGTCAGTACGCGGCTTTCCTCTTCAAGAAAAAGTATGGTGGAGAGTGCTCCCTGAAGCCCGTTCCGCGTCAGCTCTCATCGTCCTGCGGTACCGCGGCTTTTGTATCAGGTGATGTTGACAGTTCGCTGCTGGGTGAGGGCGTCGAGGCTCTCTATGAAAAGGATGGTGAGGGATGGAGAATGATATGGAAAAGGTGAGACTGACATCGCTTGTCCGCAGTTCGGGCTGTAATGCGAAGCTTCCTCCGGGGGATCTTCATGATGTGCTGTCCAGCCTTCCTCCCTTTCATTCAGATCGCCTGATAGGAGGCTATGAGGCGGCTGATGACGCACTTGTCTATGATCTCGGAAATGGAAGGGTGCTTATCGAGACTGTGGACTTCTTTCCTCCGATGGTTGATGATCCATTCCTTTTCGGGGAGATTGCGGCGGCTAATGCCCTTTCTGATATCTACGCGATGGGAGCCGTTCCCGCTGTCGCCATGTCCATAGCCTGTTTCCCTTCCTGTCTTGAGCTTTCAGTGCTCAGGGAGATAATGATGGGGGCAAGAAGCAGGACAGATGAGGCCGGGTGTGTGATCGCAGGAGGCCATACCATAGCTGACAGGGAGCCGAAGTTCGGTCTTGCCGTCACTGCCGTACATGATAAAGACAAGGTCTGGACGAACAGCGGCGCGAAGGTCTCCGATGTGCTTGTCCTTACAAAGAAGCTCGGGGTGGGGATCCTTATGACAGCCTCGAAGGGGGGTGAGTGTCCGGAAGCATCGTTCAATGCCGCTGTATCCGCGATGAGGACACTGAACAGAACGGCCCGTGACAGTGCTGTGGATCTATCGGTGCATGCCGCAACCGATGTGACAGGATTCTCTCTTCTGGGCCACGCATCGGAGATGTCTGAGGCTTCCGGATGCACGATCGCAATTGATGGTTCAGCAGTGCCTGTCCATGACGGTGTGCATGATCTTGCCATGTTCGGTTTCCTTCCGGAGGGAAGATATACAAACGAGGACTACATTGCGGAGAAGGTAGCGTTCAGTGACAGCACAGGTCAGACGATGAAGGACATTCTCTTCTCGCCGGAGACATCGGGAGGTCTCCTTCTCTCCATGTCATCCTTCGATGCTGAGATCTACCTTGAGAGGATGAAGGGCTCTGCATGGATCATCGGCAAGGTGCTTGAGAGAGACGGAAAGCCCGTGCACGTCCTCTAGGACCATATTCCGTATACTCTCTCACCGCAGGATGGACATATGCCGGAGAAGCCTCTTCTTGAGACTGACTCTCCGCATTCAGGACAGATCACTCTGTCATCATCTGAGTAGATATGCGGGATTCCGGAACCAGCCGCGGCATCTGCCATGATCTTCAGATACCCCTGTGATGTCGGCAT
>CALXON010000213.1 GCA_944389985.1 uncultured Spirochaetaceae bacterium
AGATTTCAGGGAGAAAAATCATGAACGGAATCGCAATAATGGCAATCGCCCTCGTTGCTCTGATAGCCGGCTATATCCTCTATGGAAAGTGGCTTGAGAGAAAATGGGGCGTTGACAACAACAGGAAGACTCCTGCTGTAGAGATCAATGACGGAATCGATTATGTCCCGACAAAAGGTCAGGTCGTCTTCGGTCATCAGTTCGCATCAATCGCAGGTGCAGGTCCTATAAACGGACCGATACAGGCTGCTGTATTCGGATGGGTACCTGTTCTTCTCTGGTGCCTTATCGGAGGCATCTTCATCGGAGCAGTCCAGGACTTCTCCTCAATGTACGCATCCGTAAGGAACAAGGGCAGATCAATCGGAATCATCATCGAGAACTATGTGGGAAAGACAGGAAAGAGACTCTTCCTCCTCTTCGTATACTTCTTCTCGATCCTCGTTGTCGCAGCTTTCTCCGACATCGTCGCAAAGAGTTTCGGAGTTTCCGCAGCAGCTTCTGATGCAATCAACCACTCGAACTCACAGGTCGCATGCACATCCACACTCTTCATCTTCGTGGCTGTCGCATTCGGATTCTTCATCAAGTACAAGAAGCCGGGAACAGCACTCAACACGACACTCTCGATCATCCTTCTGATCGCATGTGTCGCTCTCGGATGTCTCTTCCCATTCTCACTCACGATCGAGACATGGATGATCCTTGTGTTCATCTACATCCTCATCGCATCCGTCGCTCCGGTATGGGCTCTTCTCCAGCCGCGTGACTACCTCAACAGCTACCTCCTGATCTTCATGATCCTTGCAGCTGTTGTCGGTATCTTCGTATCGAATCCTCCGATGGATCTTCCGGCATTCTCCGGATTCTACACAAGCGCAGGATCACTCTTCCCGATCCTCTTCGTAACAGTTGCCTGTGGAGCTGTCTCCGGATTCCACTCACTTGTATCATCAGAGACTGCATCAAAGCAGGTCGAGAAAGAGTCAGATATGCTCCCGATCTCATATGGTGCAATGCTCGTCGAGTCACTTCTCGGAGTCATCGCTCTCGTGGCAGTAGGTGCTGTTGCAGCCGGCGGAGTCATTCCTGCAGGAACACCTCAGCAGATCTTCTCATCAGCTGTTTCAGGATTCCTCCTCAAGCTTGGTATCCCGGGAGACATCTCATACACACTGATCTCCCTTGCAGTATCCGCATTCGCACTCACATCCCTTGACTCTGTCGCAAGAGTCGGAAGACTTTCATTCCAGGAACTTTTCCTCGACAAGGAAGATGATGAGAAGAACCTTCCTGCATGGAAGGCAGTCCTCACAAACAGATGGGTTGCTACAATCATCGTTCTCGTTCCTTCCTACATCCTCGCACAGGTCGGATACGCTGAGATCTGGGCTCTCTTCGGATCAGCCAACCAGCTTCTCTCCGTTCTTGCCCTCGCAGCTGTGGCTGTATACCTCAAGAAGGCAAAGAAGGAGAACAAGATGATGTTCGTTCCTATGTTCTTCATGCTTGCGGCAACGGTATGTGCTCTTATCCAGCTCATCTTCGGCAACATCAGGACATTCGGACAGTCAGCAACGGTATCTGTCGTAGGACAGACAATGCAGATCGTTCTCGGAGTCCTTCTTGTAGCCCTTGCGATCGTCGTAGTGATCGCATGTTGCAAGAAACTCTTCGGAAAGGACGAGGAGACTGCAAAGGCCTGAGTCTGACACAGACTCTGATCATATGGGCTGTACCATCATGGTATGGCCCATTGTTTTCACCCAAACGAAATACGGAAATAGCTGAGTACAGCTTTCATCTGGTCCTGTGCTGTAAGACAGGTATCGCGGAGGTACCCGCGTTCCCTGTTCCATTCAGAGAGGCCTCTATAATAGAACATTTTCAGCTCATCGGTGATTATGAACGGAACAATATTGTTTCTCAGACATTCTTTAAAAAGGATAAGCCTGCCGACCCTTCCATTTCCATCCTGAAACGGATGAATACGCTCAAAACGCACATGAAAGTCCAGAATATCATCAAACGTCTTTACCGGAATGCTCTCATAATCATGGATGAGAATGCGCATTTCCTCCGGAACTGCCTCGGGAGATGCTGTTTCCACTCCGCCGACCTCATTGGGAATTCTCTTGTAATCTCCGACAGCAAACCATGCTTTCCGGCTGTCGCTCGTACCTGTTTTGAGAATGCGATGGAGGCGTTTGATCATGGTCTGGGTAAGAGGACGCCCCGCTTCTCTTATGATCATGTCAACAGAGCGGAAATGATTCACGGTTTCGATGATGTCATCGACATTGACAGCACTGTCGGAAAAACCGATCGTATTGGTCTCGAATATGTATCTTGTCTGATCATGAGTGAGACGGCTGCCCTCGATATGGTTGCTGTTGTATGTAAGTTCCACCTGTACCCTGTGGTAAATGACTCCTGAAAGACCTGATTTCTGTTCAGACCGCAATCTCTCAAGCAACGTGGACTGCTCTCCGGTACAGCGTGACTGTCTTTGAGGCTTTGAGGCATCAGAAGGAATGTTCCATGTCTTGCCGTTCAGTAGTGCACCGGGGACACGTCCGTTTGCACAGTAATTCCTTACAGAACGTTCAGAAACTCCCCACTTGGCAGCAACAGCACTGGATGTAAGATACTCTCTATCACTTGGCATAAGGAAATTATACCAGATTACCGGCAAGAATTATCAGAATAAAGTCAGAATTCTCATAAAAATCTTGCCGGTAAAACAAAAGCTCTCAACCTGTTCCAGAAGATTGAGAGCCCTGACTTTTCAAGCAACGCGGACTTTGATCACAAGCTTCCTTATTGCCTCCGGTTTTCCGGCTTCCATGCATGGCATGTGATAATCCTCAGGGAAGAGTACGCATACCTGCCCCGGTTCCATGAATACAGCCGAGGCCTTACTGTCATAGCCACCGAAGAACTCGATATCATTACCACTCTGATACCCCTCCCCTTTTCCTGCGACAGATGGGTCCTGAGTTGCATACATCATCTCGTTTCCGCTAATGACCATCTGGACATCAGCATAGAGATGATGGTTCTCGAATCTGCCATCTGCAGTGTTCTTGCTAGTGTACTCCTGTACCATCGCATAGACATCCTCTGATATCTCATAGCGTCCTGCGGGAAGTTCCTTCCACGCTTCCGCCTTCAGCCACTCCAGAGCCTTCTCAAAAGCAGCTCCTGCTACCTTTATTGATTTGTAATTCCCTACGATCATGTCATCACCTCATCAGTACCCGTATTTCTCTTTGTAATTCTCAAGAGATTTTCTGAGATTCTCCATCTCCTCTTTCGTAAGATCAAGGCCTGGGGCCCTCATATGTGTATCGATAACTCCATTGATTGCAAGAGCAGCCTTGAAATATGCGATATTCGCCCCGGCTTTCACGACATCGCAGAGTTCTGTTGATTTTATGGATGCATCAAGAGCTTTCTGCATATCGCCCTCACAATATGCATTCCACAGTTCCGTGAAAGGTGCAGGGAAACACTGAGTACAGCCTGAAACCGTTCCCTTGCAACCCATTGAGAGAGCAGGAAGAATAAGTTTGTCCGGACCGATTATGACATCAAACCCTTTATCTCTGAAAAGAAGATACTCCCTCAGCCGCATGAAATCCGCAAAACTGTATTTTATTCCTACAATATTGGAATGTTTCTCAAGAAGCTCTTTTACAGCCCTGATACTTATGTCGTTGGCAGCACACTGGGGAATTCCATACAGATAAACAGGAAAATCAGAAGGAACAGATGAAGCTATTGATGAGAAATAGGTAACCATCTCTCTGTCATTCACTCCGAAGAACTGCGGTGTCACAACCCCGATACCATCAGCTCCTGATTCTACAGCATGCTTTGCAAGTCTTATCGATTCTGCTGTGGTGGATGCACCGATCTGGATAAAGACGGGGATCCTTCCTACTGCATGATCAATAACTTCCTTTGAGAATACCATTCTCTCTTCAGAGGTCATCTTCAGCATTTCGCCGGTCGTACCACATGGATAAAGACCATTCACCCCGCTATCAATAAGATAATCAGTAAGCCTGTCGGTAGCATCAAGATCCACCCTGTCCTTTCCATCAAAAGGAGTAACCATCGGAACAACAATCCCACTCATTCTTTTCATACATCAGCCCCCTTGAATGGTATCTTCACACAAACTTTCCTGCATTCAGAAAACTGTCCTGCGATTCCATTGCAATGGTGTCCGTCCCAAGGGAAACATATATAGAAAACTCCTGCAGGAATCTCCATATCCAGCGAATTCCCATTAAAGAACCAGACATCCTTTTCATCGTCATACTCTGCAGATGCCTGTTGATCAGATGCAGATGACCAGCCTATTCCCTCTGATCCTTCAAGGACAATCTGCAGATCAATATATTTCCGATGTGCCTCAAACGGAGATCCTGACAGATCAGATAGCCTGTTCTTCTGAACAATCGCAATGTTCTCCCCTTCTGTATATCTGCCAGGAACATCGTCACGGTGGCATAAGAAGAAACGGAAAGCATCAGACAGTCCCGGAAGCATCTGATAATATCTCTCTATGTTCTCAAGCCTGTCGATTATCATATTATTCCTCGAAGTCGATACCAGCTTTAGCAAAAGCATCTTTCATGAAAGAACGGACAAGAGCCTCTGAAGCCCAGAGGTCATTACCTTTATAATTCCTGACCTCAACCGCACAGAATGTTCTGTCTACGCCCTCCGCTCTGTCTGCACCAGATAGTGTTTTCAGGATATCAACGGCAACATTGATATCAAGATATCCCCAGTTCTTATAATCAGGAGCCTGCCCCAGAGACATATGCCAGTCACCATAATA
>CALXON010000214.1 GCA_944389985.1 uncultured Spirochaetaceae bacterium
TTATCTATCCTTTGACACCGGTTCCCATGAGACCGACCTTGATCTGCTTATGACCGAATATGAAGATCAGAAGCAGCGGTATTATGCTTATCAGGACGGCAGCGTTCAGCTGTCCGTACTCTTTGAAGAGATCATTGGAGAACTTGCTCAGTCCAAGTGTCACCGTCTTCATCGACTCGTTAGAGACAACAAGGAGCGGCCAGAAAAGCTCGTTCCAGCACCATGTGCACTTTATAACGACGAATGTCACAAGCGGTCCAGAGAGCATCGGCATGATGAGTTTCAGGAAGATGTTGAACTCTCCGGCTCCATCGATTCTTCCGGCCTCGATATATGAATTAGGTATGGGCTCAATCGATTCCTTCAGAAGGAACGTACCGAAAGCGGAGATGAAACTCGGGATCATTATTCCGACATAGGTGTTTATCAGACCAAGCTTGCTTACTGACATGAACAGCGGAATGGATATCATCTCCATCGGGATCATGACAAGGCCGAGGAACATATAGAATATGAGGGTCTTTCCCGGGAATTTGTACTTTGCAAGTCCATATGCCGCTGTAGAGGCAAGGATCAGAGCCGGGAACAGCGAACAGACAGTCACGATCAGGGAGTTAATTATGAATCTCCAGAAAGGAACACCATTAAGCTGTGATGCCGTTCCGTTGAATACGCTGACGATATTCGAGAAATTCGTGAAATCGTCAGGAAGTATTCTTCTGATCATAGACCTGTTCGGAATGTCATTGATCTCCATAGTCGTCTTGAAAGCCGTGAAGAAGACCATCATGAACGGAACAAGGGCGAATATGAAATAAAGAACAATCAATGCTGTCGCTATTATCTTTCCTACAGATATTCTGTGCTGCATGGTCCCCTCCTCAATACTCGACCTTCTTCCGGATGAACATCTGCTCCAGAAGACTGATCAGGAACATACCGATAAGCATCAGTACGGTTAATGCGGAAGCAAGTCCGTAATCAGAATTGAACAGGTCTTTTATCAGATAGATCATAAGTGTTCTTGTCGAACCGGCAGGACCGCCGCCTGTTGATGTATATATCTGATCGAAAGCTCTGAAGGCGAAGATTGTCTCAAGAGTGACAACCATCACCAGCTGCGGGTTTATCAGAGGGAGGGTGATCCTGAAGAATCTCTGACTTGATGTGACTCCATCAAGATCTGCTGCCTCATAGAGCTCTTCAGGAACATTCTGGATTCCTCCGAGAAGAATCATGATTCCGAATGGAGCTCTTATCCATAATGTTATGAGCAATGTTGAATACAATGCACTTTCCGGACTCCTGAGCCAGAGAGACGTCGGAAGATGCAATGCTCCGAGAACTGTATTCATGAGTCCGAAGTTCGGATCAAGGATCCAGTCCCAGATCATACCGGCTGCCGACATGGAGACGATGAACGGCAGGAATGAGAGCGTTGTCAGGAGTGCACCTTTCGTTCCTCTAATCTTGGAAAGGCTCTCCGCGACGAAAAGATCAACAATGAGAAGCATCGGGACACTGACCACCGCAAACCGCAGTGTTATGCTCAATGACTCCCAGAAATATTCACGAGAGAACAGATTTGAGAAGTTCGTGAATCCGATGAACTGCCTTGTGTTGAGCATCAGATTGACCTTGCACATTGCATTGACGAAACTCAGCAGCAACGGATAAAGGAAGACGAACAGGAAATATATCAATGATGGTAAAACGAAGAGAAATCCTGCTAATTTGTATTTATTTCTCGTTTTCAAACCTAATCCCTCCTTTAAAAAGCCTGCCATCCATTTCTGCCATGACAGGCTTGCCGGCATTCTGTATCACTAGGACGGTGATACAGAACGACATTCAGTTCTTTCAGCTCTGGGCGAGAAGCTGATCAATTCTTACTGCGAGAGCATCAAGCTCTGTCTTTACATCAGCACCACCGATGATAGCAGATACAGAGTCTCCGCAGAGAGCGGCAATTGATCCCCACTGTGCGATTGCATCGTATACAGGGCTTGCCGGAAGATTGACCATTGCCATAACAGCCTCAGCATATGGCTGCTTGCCGAAATACTCGTTATCCATCTGCATGGTCTCTGTACATACTGGTGGATAAGCTGCCGGCTCATGAAGAGTGACATCGTAAATCGGATTTGCAAGTTCCTTCATGATCTCCTGGCAGAGTTCAGGATACTTTGTCTTAGCGCTGATCATGTTACACCATGATGCACCACCGGAACGAGGAGCGACATCGATGTTGCCAGCCGGGAACGGGATACATACGAAGTTGATGTTTGGAGCCTTGTCGATAGTATCCTGTGCGAACCATGCCTCTCTGTTGATTATAGCGGCCTGTCCTGACTGGAATGCTGTCTCAGGTGATCCGAACTCAAGGTTCGCTGTTTCCTTGCAGAGATTCTGGAACCATGTGAATGCCTCAACTGCGATATCGCTGTTGATGTAGCCTTCAGCTGTTGTCAGATCCTCAGAAAGGACTCTTGCTCCGAAGTTGTGGAAGTATGCCATGAACTTTCCGTTGACACCATCTCCACCACCAAGATATCTTGGCTGGAATCCGGATCTGATTATATTGCCAGAAGCATCTCTCTTTGTGAGCTTCACTGCGAGATCATAGAGCTCATCAAGAGTTTCCGGGAGATCCTCGACAGGATCAAGACCAGCTTCAACCATCGCATCGGTGTTGATGTAGAGAAGCATCAGAGATCCACCTTCTGACGGGAAGCCATAGCGCTTGCCGTTGAAGTATCCGTCATTGCGGAATACGCTGGACAGGGAAGCGTCCCATGCTGCTGCCACATCATCATTGAAAGGAACTGCGATCGGGTTCTTACCTCCTTCAAGAGCCCAGTCACCAGGTCTTGCAAGGAAGAAATCCGGACCTTCTGTTCCTGAGAAACCAGTAATGTACTTGGCCTCGTAGTTAGCATACTCGATTACTTCTGCGCGACATGTGACATTGTCATATCCGAGATTCTTTGCAGCAAGATTGACGGAATCAGCAAACGCCTGGACGAATGCAGGACTCTGTCCATAGTGTGACCAGTAAACGAGTTCGATCGGTTCATCTGCGGACGGAGCCGATTCTTTGGATCCACTTGCAAACAATGTAGCTGGAATCAGCAGAGCGAGAATTAAAAGTGCCAATACTCCTTTTTTCATCTTTTCCTCCATTTGTTATTTCTCAACATCAATAACGATGTGTATTGAATCCTTTGTTTTGTCGTCTCTTTCCTCAAATGCTTCCTGAATCTGGGAAAGAGGATAGATCTTGTCGATATACTCGCTGGTGTTCACAAGGCCATCCCTGACAAGGGAGATACCTTCCTTGAAGAACCTGTACATATCGATATCGCGCTTAGGTTCGGTCGAGAGGATCTCTGCGCGCTGCCTGTGCATCTTGAAGAAATCGAAAGGCTCATTGCATGTTCCGATACCACCATACATGACGATCTTTCCACCGGTTCTTGCGCAGAGGAGAGCATCCCAGACGCTGTTTCCCTCAAGCAGACATGGAATAACGATGTCAAAACCATCCGGGAAATCCTTTCCGACAACATCCATCGTCGGTGTATCAGGTGACGGGATCTTATAGGTATGGGTTGCTCCGTATTTCTTAGCCAGCTCAAGATTCCTGTCCTTGAGATCGGTGACAACCAGAGCCTTTGGCGAATAGAGGGAGAGAACCTGGGTGAGCATAAGACCGCTTACACCCTGTCCTGTTATGAGAACAGTCCTTCCGGAATCACACTGTGAGAGCTCCGCAGCATGAATGACACCGGGCAGAATCTCTATCAGGCTGATGTCCAGAAGATCGAAGTCATCCGGCATGACCTGGACATTGAAAGGCTTGCACACGATATATTCGGCATAGGCTCCCCATACATACCTGCAGGTGACCTTCTGTCCGACGTGAAGGCCCTTCACGTTCTTTCCGACCTTGTCTATGACTCCTCCGACCTCGTGACCAAGACGTGCGGGGAAGGAGATGAACTCCGGTTTCCTTATTCCTCTGTATGCTTCAAGGTCAGATCCGCATATACCGACATATTTGATTTTTATGCGCAGCTCATTATCGGCAGGCTCGGGTATCGCGGCTCTTACAATCTTCAATGAATATGGTTTTTCGAGTATGGCAACACGCTGGGAATTAGCGGCTCCTTCCTCTACATAATCCAGATCAGCAAACTTCATTTTCGTGGGCATATGTGCTCCTCCTTGAGTAAAGTACAAGCCCAGTTTTTTCATTTGTATTTAGCTTAATTGGCCCTCTTTTTATCAAATCTGGAACTAAAATTGGCCATATTACGATACAAAAATGCAAACAAGAGCCTTTTCAGACTTGGATCAGCGAAGCGTGTTGTTCTCGTTGACGAACTCACTTTTGAAGTTTATATCTTTCCGTATTCCCAGAAGATAATTCCTGCGAAATGAAGCCGGAGGCTCTCCTGCGATCCTGCAGAAAGAGCGGGAGAACTGGTGTATGTTCGGGTACCCTGCATCCTCTGCAATCTCCTTCAGCGTCATATCCGTGAGGATGAGCTTCTCCTTGGCAATATGACAGCGGAACCTTTCCAAGAGATCAACCGGGCTGTATCCGAGTTCTTTCGTCACGATTCTCGAAAGATACCTGTATGAATAGTTGAGAGCGGATGATATATCCTCTGCCCTGATCTTCCTGTTGTAGTTGTTCTGTATGTATGCAAGAACCTTTATGCTTATGTCGGACAGATCTTCCTGATAGAAGAAGTTCGGATTCATCTTCACGACATTCGGAACAGGATGAAGCATTCTGAGAAGCTCAAGAATGACAAGGCTGAGATAGAGATTGGAATATGAGTAGAACTCATAGTCTCTGGTCTCTCCCTCCATTCTTATGTTCTCAAGATAGTCCCGGACTTTAGGATCACAGTTCTCCACGAAATCAGGGATCTCCCTGACCTTCTCGCATAATGCCTTGTTGGAGATCGCGAATTTGACATCAAGCGTCTTGAGTTCCCTGTCAATGCCATCAATGCTGTGGATCACTCCGGGATGTGCGAAAAGACAGCAGGACGGGTGGAGCTTATATGTATGCTCATTACCTTCCTGATCGGTCGTATGGGCATTCCCCTCTCCGGATATGCAGTAGATGATCTGATAGTAGTCACAATGGGAATGAGGTCTTAATATCCAGCCTTTATTGTAATCATACCGGCTTACCCACAGAGTTATGACATCGTTGAAATATCCGGAGGTCTCAGATGCATCACTTTTCATTACTTCTTCTCCGTACCCATACAGGTGTTGTCCATACCGTGTCAGAACGTTCCTCGTATGCCCTTGCATAGACATATCCGTCCTTCCTGACATCGAATTTCCTGTGCATCTCATATGAGCATTCCGACAGATCCATCTCACGCGAGAGGAGGAATGAAGGAGAGACAAATCCATTCATATACTCTGTTGTCGTTACGGCTTTAAGTGAAGCCGGATCATACTCTCTCACCACCCTGTACTTTCCCCTCGAATACGTCAGCGTGGCATCCACTATCAGTCTGTATTCTCCAGATGTCCTCAGCGAGAATGACAGTCCCTGTGTACAGTCAGAGACTGGTGTCGGATTTCCATTCGTAGATACTGACATATGGATCACATCACCTTCCATAACGACAGATGGAACGGACTCCTTTCCGTCAGAGACGGAGAGAGGATCCACGATAAGCTCTCCTCTGAACCTCGGCTGGATGTCGATGATGTCAGCACCCTCTGCAGATATTCTTATATCCCATTCCGCAGCCTGATTCTGTTCTCCCCATCCAACGGAGAAATCAAAGAATCTGATATCGCTTTTCTTCATAGGGAAAACAGATTCACTGAACAGAATTTCTCCATCCTGTATTACGTCCACACGGGAAAGCTTCGATCTTGCGACTATATACAGATCCAGATCTGCCTGATCCGTCACCTCCGCAATGCTTCCAGCAGGCTGTCCGTCAACAAATAACGCTGCTTCGATTCCATCTCCGGTAAGTGCCGTGGTTTTTCTTGAAAGTAATGCCTGCCATATTCCTTCTCGGGTCTTCTCTTCTGCCCAGAGTCCGGTACGACCAGATCCATAGCTTCCCGGAGAGGAGCTGTGATGATCTGTATTGCCGACCACTCCAAAAACAAAGCCTTTTGCCAGTCCTCCCTGCATGGTGTTTCCATCTGATCTGGGACCCATTGTATGAAGATATGCGGGGAAGGCATTATCACTCTCTGCAGAGCCGTGCATCGAGACGATCTCAACCAGGGGACTTGCCTTCTGATTATATCTGGACCAGGAGATTCCTCTGTATCCTTCCTTGTATCCTATATGATGCGGTACAGGAAGAAGACCACTCTCTTCCGGAATGTTGGTGGCAAGAAGCTCGGAAAGCCTGCTGTCCTCCCCTTCCGGATCCGGCGGGAGTTTCTCGTCCGGAGATTTCGCGACTACGGTATAGTCTCCATAATCGAAGCTGTGATACTCATAGCTTACAAACGGAACTATGCCTGACGCTTCTGAGGCTTTCATCTTCAGAAGATAATCATTCCAGACCTTCCTGAGTTTTCTGAAACCTTCTTTGTGGTACTCCTTCACATCATCCGGAATGGCCATCCCGTCCTTGTTCATATCAGGCCAAGCAAAATGACCTGTGACAGAGAAGAAATCCAGCTGTGACACCGCAAAAGCTATCGCCTTCTCAAGGCTTCCATGACCATAACTGATACCTGAATGGTTATGTACATCCCCGAGAAGGAACACATGGGACTCCACCCATTCCTTCTCAGATGGCCTTGACGACAACGATCTACGGAATACCTTTGAGATCCAGTTCTTATCCTTGGTTTCTGAAAACATAGAGCAGATTATAACACCATGGATCTCTGCAATGAAAAACAAAATTCTGTCTTATGCCAGATAATATTTCCCTTTATCAGATGGTCCGCTGTACACTTAGTCCATGATTAAGAGGCTGGCTGTCCCGTGGGCTGTTCTCGCTGCTGCTCTGTATGCGCTGAGTGCCCCGTTCTCAAAACTTCTGCTCAACGACATTGCCCCGACGATGATGGCGGCTTTTCTCTATCTGGGAGCAGGTACCGGAATGGCTGTCATGGGGATGCTGCGGAAAGAAAGCAAAGAGAAGAAGCTGACAGGAAAGGATCTGCCTTTCGCGGTCGGGATGGTGCTTCTCGACATAGCAGCTCCTGTCTGTCTCATGACAGGACTTACCATGACTACGGCTGCTAATGCGTCTCTGCTCAACAATTTCGAGATAGTCACGACCACACTGATCGCTGCTTTCATATTCAGGGAAAAGGTCCCCGGGAAACTGGTGCTTGCAATCATACTCATCACCATTTCCAGCATGATTCTTTCTTTTGAGGATGCCTCAAGCCTTGATTTCTCTCTGGGCTCGGTATTCGTACTGCTTGCCTGTGTATGCTGGGGTTTTGAGAACAACTGTACAAGGGCGATGTCTGCAGGAGATCCGCTGGAGATCGTCGTCATAAAGGGATTCGGTTCCGGGTTCGGCTCTCTGGTAATTGCACTGGTCTCAGGAGAGAGCTTTCCTCCTCTCAGGACAATTGTCCTTGCCCTGATCCTCGGGTTCATCGCCTATGGTCTTAGTATATTCTTCTATGTTCATGCCCAGAGAAACCTCGGAGCCGCAAGGACAAGTGCCTACTATGCGATAGCGCCCTTCATAGGAGTGTTTCTGTCACTCATCATTTTCAGGGAAATCCCCGGGTATCCGTTCTGGATCGCCCTCATGATAATGGCGGCAGGAACATATCTGGCTTCTGTGTGAATCAGGACTCAGGCAATTGTATTTCTGAACTCATCAAGTTTTCTGCGGATCGCCTGCTTCTCCCCTTCATCGCAGAATACAGCTTCCAGAGCATTGTACTGCATGGCAAGAAGATCCTTGATGCTGAATCCGAACTGCAGAGCGATACGCTCAAGCTCATCTGTCAGTGAGATCTGAAACAGATGCGGGTCATCGGTGCTCGCGTTGACAAGAATACCGCTGTCATAGAGCTTCTTTATCGGATGAGCCTCAGGGGTGTAGAGATCACAGAGAATGTTGGATGAGAAACAGACATCGAGTGGAATCCTCTCATCGTGAAGTCTTCTCATAAGTTCAGGGCTCTCCACAGATCTTACGCCATGATCGATCCTGTCCGCACCGAGAAGGTCGAGAGCCTCGACAACACCTTCAGGGCCTGAAGACTCTCCTGCATGGACCGTTATACCAAGTCCTGCAGCCTTACATTTTGCGAAGAGAGGTGCGAACTTTTGATTGGAAACTGCGGAAAGTTCCTCATTGCCGTCGATTGAGAGTCCGACGACTCTCGGATGTCTGTTTGAGAGAACCCAGTCAACGATCTTACTGGCAGAATCAAGCTCCTGCTCCCTTCTCAGGGACACAAGGATCCTGCAGTCCGGAAGACCTTTCTCCTGAGCTTCATCAAAACCTTCAATAAGACCTCCGACAAGATCTCCGATCCCGATGTTCTTCCAGTGGCTCGGATTGACTATCACCTCTGTGTATACAATTCCCTCATCCGATGCATACTCTGCGAAGTGACGGGCAAGTTCCCTTACCGTCTCCTTGTCCCTGACAAGGCTGCAGTTCCAGTCCAGCATGGAAAGGAAATCAGAAAGTCCGTTGAAAGAGAAGAGCGACTCCTCTGGTTTCGGAAGAGGAATTCCCTGACTCTCCGCAAGGCGGCATACCATCTTCTTGTCAAATGTTCCCTCGATATGAATATGCATCTCGAGTTTCGGCATCTTCCTGATAAGATCTCCCAGTTCACTCATTTTCAATTCCTCTGTCACGGCTCTACTCTTTCTATTTCCTTTTTCAGGAATGCGGCAATGGCATCTGCCGCTGTCTGATGATCCTCCCACTCAGTCATTCCTGACACCGTTATGGTACCTACAGGAAGACCGGATGAGAGAATGATGGGAAAGGATCCTCCCGAAAGTGCGTAGTCATGCCAGTCAAGGCCACGGCCTTCAAGAGTCTTTCCTGCCTTTCTGTATTCAAGGGCTGTAAGAAGGGAGCTTTTCCAGAAACGGGATGCAAGGTTGCGCTTCCTCCTGATCCACTCCATATTGTCAGGGGAGGCTCCCCTGACAGACTCTGAATAGAGGACAAGGCCATTGACAGCTACCTCAACGTATCCGGCCTTCCCGTTTTCCCGGATGCGGCGGACAGCATCATGACCGATGGTCTGAAGATCCTCCTCGCTCACAGTGGAGAACCGGAGAATCTTCTCCTGTTCCGTTATTATCGCAATTGCCTTATCTGTATCCATATCAGCACTCGAACGTCTTTGCCAGCTCGAACTCGTCCTGGATCTCCTTTGACGGAGCCTCAGTGAGAAGCGAGACCACGACAATGAAGATGCTTGCGACTATGAATGCAGGAAGAAGCTCGTAAATACCGAATACTCCACCGAGAGGCTTCACAAGATAGTTCCATACAAACACCATCACACCTCCGGACACAAGTCCTGCGACCGCGCCCGCCCTTGTCATTCTCTTCCAGAAAAGGGAGAAGAGCATAACAGGTCCGAATGTTGCGCCGAAACCGGCCCATGCGAAGCTGACGATGGTGAATATGACACTGTTCTCATCGAGCGCGATGAGTGCACCGATAAGGGCGATCACTATGAGTGTCACTCTTGATACGACCATTACCTGATTATCATTCGCCTTTCTGTGGAAGACTCCCTGGAAAAGGTTCTTTGAGAATGCAGATGCGGCTATGAGGAGGTAGGAATCGGAAGAGCTGATCGTTGCAGCGAGGATTCCTGCCATCACAAGGCCTGCAAGAAGAGGATGCATCAGGATACCTGCAAGGTATGAGAAGATGTTCTCTGCGGCAGACTTGGTGACAAACTGTGTCGGAGCGACAGCTCTGCCCATAAGTCCGATCAGGACAGCGGCAAGGAGGGAGATGAGTACCCATACCGTAGCGATACGGCGTGAGAGTGTGAGCTCATCTGCCTTGCGGATAGCCATGAAGCGGAGAAGAACCTGTGGCATACCGAAGTAGCCGAGTCCCCATGCGAGCATTGAAGCGACAGAAAGCAGAGGATACGGAAGCGCGTCATTGAAAACAGGAGCCCCGTTCGAGATGATCTGCTCGCCTGCCTCATTGACCGCAGGTGATGCGATGCTGAAGAACTCCAGGAATCCGGGTATGTTCTTGATGTTCTCTAATACCTGATTGATTCCACCTGCATAGGCTATTCCTGCGATGAGGACAGCAAGAAGAGCGAAAACCATGACGATCGCCTGCATGAAATCACTGGTGCTCTCTGCAAGGAAGCCTCCGAGGAATGTGTATACGACAACAAAAAGCACTCCGCAGAACATCATGAGACGGTAGTCCGCGTTGAAGATCGAGGAGAAGAGCTTTCCGCAGGTCACGAAGCAGCTGGAAGCATATACGCAGAAGAACACGAGAATGATGATAGACGATATGGTTAGGACGACCTTCTTCTCCTCGTGGAACCTGTTGCTGAAGAATTCAGGAAGCGTGATCGAGTTTCCTGCGACATGTGAGTAGCGGCGGAGTTTCTTCGCGACGATCAGCCAGTTGATGTATGTACCGATGGCAAGTCCGATAGCTGTCCAGAATGCATCGGCTATGCCACACCAGTAGGCGACTCCGGGAAGTCCCATGAGAAGCCAGCCTGACATATCTGAAGCCTCTGCGCTGAATGCTGCGACCCATGGACCGAGAGATCTTCCACCGAGATAGTAGTTCTCCGAGCTCTGATTCGCCCGTTTTGCAAAGTAGACACCGATACCGATGACCACACTGATATACAGCACCATCGATATGAGCATCTGAGCTGATGAAGTGCTCATTTTCTTCACCTCTTATTGGTTATTTTCTGTCACTGTACCTAAATACTCTGAAGAATACAAGGAAAAGGACGTCTTCAGACGAAAACAGCGTACCGGAATGGTACGCTGCTCGTGACCTGAAACATACAGCTCAGCGCTGTACACGTCCTGATCCGTCTCCCTCGCAGAGAGCCTTGACCTCTGAGAGTCTCGAGAGGTTGAAGTCTCCGATGATGGAGTGCTTGAGGCAGGATGAAGCGACTGCAAAGTTGATGCAGTACTGCTCATCCTCGAAGTGTGAGAGAGCATAGATGATTCCAGCTGCGAAGCTGTCACCGCCGCCGACTCTGTCAACGATATCTGTGATGTCATAGTGGCGTGAGAGGTAGAAACCTGTCTTGCCGGAAAGTGCTGCTGACCAGCCGTTGCGGTCTGCGCTCTTTGACTCGCGGAGTGTGATGGCGACTACGGAAACGTTGGGGAACTGCTTCTTGACCTTAGCTGCAAGCTCCTCATATACCTTTGTATCAAGCTCACCGGATGTGACATCGCTGTCAGCCTCAATGCCGAGACACTTCTGGATGTCCTCCTCGTTTGCGATGATGACATCAGCATACTTTACAAGCTCCCTCATGACCTCCGGAGCCTTCTTGCCATAGTTCCAGAGCTTCTTTCTGTAGTTGAGGTCGATTGATACTGTGGCACCAGCTTTCTTTGCTGCCTTCATTGCCTCAAGTGCGCAGTCTGCAGCGCCCTGGCTTACAGCCGGTGTGATTCCTGTCGTGTGGAACCATGTTGCGCCCTTCATGATCGCATCGAAGTCGAAATCTGCAGGAACAGCCTTTGCGATGGCTGACTCAGCTCTGTCATATACAACAAGAGAAGGTCTCTGGTTAGCGCCTGTCTCGAGGAAGTAGATTCCGAGTCTGCCGCCCTTCACCTTCTTGATTGCTGATGTATCAACACCATACTTGAGAAGCTCTCTCTCAGCAGCTTCACCGACAGCATTCTCTGGAAGAGCTGTCACAAATACAGCATCCTCTCCGAAGATGGAAAGGGAAACAGCGACATTGGCCTCGCCGCCACCGAAAGTAGCCTCCAGGGAAGGAGTCTGGAAAAGACGATAGAGCTCAGGGCTCCTGAGGCGAAGCATGATTTCGCCGAATGTAACGTACTTGGACATTCAAAACCTCCAAATCTGCATTATAATCGAAATTGATACTTCGTATTGTACTACGATGTTCATACTTGTCAATGGAACATTGTTCCATTTTTGAGTATTGTATGATAGTATAAGCATTAAGAAAGAAAGGAGAGTATTTCTTATGACAAAAGATGAACTTTACACATTCTTCCATGACTCAGGTATCGTCCCTGTAGTGAAAATTGATGATGCCGAGAAGGCAGTGCCACTTGCAAAGGCGATGATCGAGGGTGGCATCAACTCCGCAGAGATCACATTCAGAACAGCTGCAGCTGAGGAAGCCATCAGAAAGGTTACAGCGGCATTCCCGAATATGGTTGTCGGTGCAGGAACCGTAATCAACCCGCAGCTTGCTGAGAAGGCTGTCGCAGCTGGTGCGAAGTTCATCGTATCCGCCGGTTTCAACAGAGAGACCGTCGAGTGGTGTCTTTCACATAACATTCCTGTCATCCCCGGTGTATGCACACCATCGGAGATCGAGCTCGGACTTTCCATGGGACTCAACGTCCTCAAGTTCTTCCCTGCTGAGGCTTCCGGCGGAGTGGCAATGCTCAAGGATCTCTCCGGCCCGTTCTCACAGGTCAGATTCATGACGACAGGAGGAATCAACCCGAACAACCTTCCTGACTATGCAAAGGCTACAAACGTTCTCGCAATCGGCGGATCATGGATGGTCAAGGCTGATCTCATCGAGAACGAGAACTGGGCTGAGATCACAAGACTCTGCCAGGAAGCTACAATCAAGCTTCAGGGCATCCAGCTCGCACATGTCGGAATCAACCTTCCGGATGCAGATGCAGCAGCCGGCGTTGCAGACGAGTTCGCAAAGCTCGGTCTTGAGATCAAGAACGGCAACAGCTCAATCTTCATGAACAAGGAAATCGAGGTCATGAAGAAGAACTACCTTGGAAAGAACGGTCACCTCGCATTCAGATGCTATGACCTTGAGAGAACAGCATACTTCCTCAAGAACAAGGGCTTCACGATCAACGAGGATACAGTCGCATACGACGCCAAGGGCAGAATGAAGGTATTCTATGTCAACGAGGAGATCGGCGGATTCGCTGTACACTTCGTAAAATAATGACAAAGTGAATATCCGAAGGAGAACAGAGCCGCAGCGATGTGGCTCTGTTTTTACACTAAAAGAGCGCTGCCTCAGAGAAAAGACAGCGCCCTGTTGTGCTGAACTATACGATCATCAGAGAAGGACAGCGCCCTTGTCCTCTATGATCTTCTCACCCTCACACTCGACCTCGGTATTCTCAAGACGCACCTCTGCGTTCATGATCCTGAAGCCTCTCGATACAGGATCAGGAACTCCTGTATACATATCGCTCTCGCTTATCGGGAGATCCGCGTCCTTTGCGACGGCGAATGAGCAGTTGCGTATCACGATATCCTTGAGAGGAACCTCAGGAAGTCCGAGGAGCATTCCGGCAGAGGATCTTGAATCCACAGCATGGCAGTCCTCGATGAGGATGTTGTAGAGCTTGGGTGTCTCCTCCGTGACCGGCATCGGATCAAGGGAGAAGAGAGATGGATCGGGAACTCCGCACTTGTAGTACATGTTGACGACAAACGGGCAGAAGTTCTTTCTCATGATGATGTTCTTGAACTTGAGATCATGTATCAGTCCGCCGCGTCCGCGTCTTGATTTGATCCTTATGCCTCTGTCAGTACCGTCGAACACGGAATCCGCTACGATCAGATCAGAGATCTCGGCAGCTGTCTCAGAACCTATGACAGCTCCACCATGGGCAGCCTTGACCGTACATCCCCTGACCTCGATGCGCTGTGTCGGTCTGTTGTCCGCAATACCGTCAGGACCGGATCCGGACTTCAGTGCGATACCGTCATCTCCGACAAACACAAATGAGTTGAGGACCTTCACGTCGGTACAGGACTCTATGTCTATTCCATCGGTGTTCGGAGCATCATACGGATTCTGCACCTTGATTCCGTCAAAGAGAAGATGATCCGAGAAAAGCGGATGCAGCGTCCAGAAAGGAGAGTTCGTGAGAGTGATCCCCCTGAGTGTGACATCATGGCTGTCCTTTATCTGCATGAGAGGCGGGCGCAGGAACTGGAAAGGCCTTCCGCCGCCACCGTCAACCTGAGTCTTGTAATCAGGATTGAGAGCTGCGAACTTCTTCTCGACATCACTTGTAGGCTCGAACACCTTGCCTTTCTTCTTCACAGCCTCTTCCCACCAGGGCTCTCCTGATCCGTCTATTGCGCCCTCTCCTTCAATAAGCACGTTCTCCGCATTCTCTATGAAGACGCATGGATGCATGCACCAGCACTTCACACCTTCCCATCTGGTGTATACCGGCTCATAGATATCAAAATCAGGGATGAACTTCAGAACGGCGCCTTCCTCAAGCACAAGGTGTGATCCCGATGGAATCCTGACAGGAGAGAGACTGTACTCCCCCTTGGGGATGGTTACTGTATCATTCTCCTTGAGGGCTTTCTCAAGTTCTCTTGCGATATCATGGCCATCAGGTATCAGGCCCCACTGAACTGGATTGAACATATCTTCCTCCTGCTTTGTTCACTTATTCGTGACCTCAGTATATTATATACACATGCTGAGAATAGGTTACAGAGCTCATGACCTGGGTTCATTCACATCTGCTTCCGAACTTGGGAAGCGAATTGAGGAAATACGGAAGACATCCTTCATACAGCTTGCGCTGAAGAAGGTCATACCATCATCAAAGCCATGGCAGGAATGGGATGAGGAGTACATCTCCTCGATCACTTCAGAGCTGAAAGCGCATGGTGTGTCGGTCGCCATTGTCGGCTGCTATATCAATCCGATCCATCCGGATCCGGAGAAGAGGAAGCTTGAGGTCGAACGCTTCAGGAAGTCTCTTTCCCTCACGAAAGCATTCGGATGCCCGTATGTGGCCACAGAGACCGGATCATGGCATCCAGAGCTGAAGTACTCCATCGAGACCTCAGATCCCAAGAACATCGGGATCTTCAAGGAGAGTCTTTCGGAAATGCTGGATGCTGCGGAGAAGTATGACGCATATGTCGCCATAGAGGCCGTCAGCCGCTCCCATTCGATATCGAGTCCTGAAAGGATGAGGGACATACTTGATACATTCAGGACCGACAGGCTGAAGGTGATCTTCGACCCGGTGAACCTCATCCCCTACACAGGCCTTCCGGAGCCTGACGGGGTTCCTCTCAGGATTCCGACCGCGGAGACTGAGCACAAATTCGTGACTGAAGTTCTCGATCTCTACGGAGACAGACTCATCGCCATCCACTGCAAGGATTATATCCTCACTGAAGAAGCCGGTCTCAAGATCGGAAACCTTCCAGCCCTTACAGGATGTTTCAGGTGGAAGGAGTTCGCTGAGGAGGTACACAGAAGGAACATCGACGTTCCCTGGCTGATGGAGAATCTTGATCCTAAGACAGTAGCGGAAACCGCCACCGTACTTGAAAGACTATAGAAGGTACGGCTGGGAGAATGAGACAGGATGTCTGTTCTCCTGCAGCGTCTTCTCAAGATACCCGGTATCCAGATCCAGATCAGAGGAGAGTCTTACAAGAAGGGACTCTCCTATCATGTTCTGCTCACAGAAAAGATATGCCAGAGCCTTCTCCGCAAGATGTCCTGGAAGGATTGAATTCATGAAGATCTCCCTGTCAGGATTTCCCTCATAGTTTTTCTCAAGGCTCTCATACAGCTTTGATCTCACAGGATTCTCCTTGAGAAGTCTCAGCTCATTGAGAAGCGCGTCGACATTACCCTTCCCCGCATCCTCTCCCAGAGGCTTCAGAGTGAAGAATGTGTACTCTTTTCCCGGAAGATAGTGATGCCTGTCACATCGTGCGGCGTAATCAGGCTCGAGACTGCTGTTCTTCACACGGTCCCCGCCAATTATGATCAGAGGGTCAAAGTAGAGTGCGGGACACTCCCTGCCGTCAACGCTGTAATACCTGTATGTATAGAAAGCTGATGAAAGGCAGTCCCTGTGCTCACAGTAGGCCGTGAGAGGAATCACATCGGTAGCCATATCGAGGATGAGGCGCGCAGTGGAGTTGAAGAACTCCTTCCTGAAATTCAGCATCAGTGTCGGGAAGACAAACATGCAGCCTCTTTCCAGCGAGTAATTCCTTGCGACATACGCGATGCGCTCATCAAAGAAGGAAGCCTCGTCGATTATATACGTTCCGACCTCCGGATTGTCCTTGATGACCTGCTCAAGCCCGAATGAGTCACTTATGTGCGCGATATTGCTGCCACATCTGATGTATCCCGAGCGGTATGCGAGCGCATCGTCAGGATAATCCTGGAATCTGGAGCTGTCAGATGTATAGCGGATGAAGAAGATTCTCCGTCTGTCAGCAATTCCTGTCGATGTCCTGGTCCTTACCTCATCGCTTTTCTTCATCGCAACAGAGGCATCTCTCCAGATCCTTGCCGCGGTCTCTGTCTTTCCAGCTCCCATGGGACCTATCAGCAGGACTCTCCGTCCGGGAGTCGTGAAATCAAAATGGGTGAATGTCTCATGGACATCAAGTGTCGGAAAACCCAGAGATTTGAGGAAGTCCTCCCCTGTATTCATGTTCTCGATCTTAGGCATTCTCTTCCCTTACGATGGCAATGCCTGCGCTTGCTCCGATACGGTCCGCTCCAGCTTCCACCATTGCCCTGGCATCCTTGTAGTTCCTGATGCCGCCGGAAGCCTTGACCTTCAGTCCCTTATCCCTGACCGCCTCTTTCATAAGGGCAACATCATGGACAGTCGCACCACCTGTAGAGAAACCTGTGCTGGTCTTAACGAAATCCGCACCTGCAGACACAGCCAGAGCACATGCGGTCCGCTTCTCATCGTCTGTCAGGAGGCATGTCTCGATTATGACCTTGAGGATCTTTCCCTGACAGGCATTCCTGACTGCCTTTATATCCTCCTCCGCCTCGGCAAGCATACCGGACTTCAGGTATCCGATATTAAGCACCATATCGATCTCATCTGCTCCGTCGCGGACTGCCTCAGCTGTCTCATCGGCCTTTCCCCTGCTGGACATCGCTCCGAGTGGGAATCCGACAACGGTGCATACATGCACGCCGGTCCCCTTCAGAAGAGAAGATACAAGTGGAACCCAGCAGGAATTCACGCATACAGACGCGAAGCCGTATTCGGCAGCCTCCCTGCAGATTCTCTCTATATCCTCCTTTCCGGCATCAGCTTTCAGAAGTGTGTGATCAATATACTCAGCAATGGACATACATACGCCTCCTAAGAGAATCTAAGCGAAAAAGGGCTGAAGCTACAATAGCTTCCCGATCCTCGCATCCATCACCCCTTCACTAAATGGATAGAGGTCGTTTCCTTTGTCAAATAACTCAATCATCATCGCCATCGCGATTTCATCATCATTCATGTTCAGAGGGTAATACGGATTGACGAACACGGTCCTGTCTCCAAGCGAGACATGGGAAAGCGCAAGCGTACCGTTTCCCACTCTGTCATCACGGTGAAACTGGAATGGTGTGAATACAGGATACCCCGAACCATCCACAGTGCTGACTCCACGCTCTGTGATGATCATATCCTGACACCGTATCTCAAAGCGCTTCTCCATAAGATACGAGTGGTACTGGTTTGAAGAGAAATCATGGATGAAGAGAGCGCCACCAAGCTTCATCATCCTCACATTCCTCTCATAGCTCTCAACCTCACCGCTCCGGTCCAGTCGCTTTCTTGTCCCTGTCCTGACAATCCGGGAGGGGAAGGTTATGGAACTTATCTCCTCCGGCATATGATGGCCTGAAGCAAGGATTCTTCTCGCTATTGATGCAGAATGATGGTTGTGAAGCCCTGAAAGATACAGCTGATCAGGTTTCTCTCCTGAAGATGAAAGCACTTCAAAAACAGAGGAGAAAAGTGGTGTGAACTGGTACTGCTCCATCACAAGGCCTGAAAAGGAGGAGACTGTATCGAGCTCCTCATCGGAAAGGGAGAGCAAGGTGGTTTCAGAGACTATCCTCTCTCCTCCCTCATGAAGCCGGGACAGAGTTTCATAATATCCGTCCTTTCCTGATGAGATGATGACGGCATCATGGTCCACCGCCAGCGCTTCATCAGGATCCGTGAATACCCTGAATCCTTCTCTCTCAATCTCTTCTGCCCTCTCCTTCTTTCTGGTGAGGACAGCGGGTATCGAGAGGATGTCAGGAAGCATACGGGAGAGGCGCATATAGAAATGGGCTCTCCATCCTGTTCCGATAAGTACTGCCTTCATATCTGGATTGTCACACGGAAAGATTCCCGATGCAAACTGAAAGAGATCCTCTCCATTGGCTTTATTTCCTTATTGGCGTAATCTTTCAGCATGGTACTCAATTTTTTCGCAGAGTTCTTCACCTGGATTATGCTTTTCGTGATCCTCCTCAATATATCGCAGAGGAAGATCCCTCATTCTGACGGAAAGAGGAAAGCGACACTGCTTCTTGCTGTTCTTTTCCTTGCCGTGTATGTGATCCTCGTTCTCCGTGTCCAGTGGAGCTTACCTTCATGGACTGAGTGGCTTATTCTGGCACTTCTTCTTGCCGTGATCATAATATTCAGAAAGACTTTCTGGCCTTTCCGCATGCACTGCGCAAAATGCGGCAAGAGGCTCGACTTCAACCATATCATCGGATACGACGAGAATCTCTGTCAGGACTGCTTCTTCGAGAAATATCCGGAGGAAGCGGAGAAAGAGAAGGAGAAGTCGATGACTCCGCAGGAAAAGATCGAGAGAAGATTCACCGCAGCTGACAAGGTCGATGACATAGACTGGGACAGATGGGAGCCGACAGAGACATGTGTTCTCACATATGTCACCGATGGTGACAGGATTCTCATGATCGAGAAGAAGACAGGTCTCGGAAGCGGTTACATCAACGCTCCCGGAGGACACATTGAGATCGAGGAGACCAAGGTAGAGGCCGCGATAAGGGAGACAAAAGAGGAAACAGGTCTTGATGTGGACAATCTTGAGGAGAGAGGTGTCCTACGCTTCCAGTTCAAGGACGGACTGAGAATGCTCGGTTATGTGTTCTTCACGTCAACATTCTCCGGAGAGCTTATCGAGGAATGCGAGGAGACAAAGCCTTTCTGGACTGACATCGCCACGCTGGACTACTCAAAGATGTGGGATGACGACAGGCTGTGGCTTCCGATGGCTCTTGAGGGAAAGAAGTTCGACGGCCGCTTCATCTTTGATGACAAGATCATGATAGACAGCCGTGTCACGGAAGAAGAGGACGAGGAGCCGATGTTCCAGGATGAGGATATCTGAATCCATCGCGGTCATGGGGCTGTGGAATATCGGAGAAGGAAAATTCCACAGGAAGCTGTCAGCAAAGGAAGGAAAGGACCTGATCAAATCAGCCTACAGGCTTGGCATCAGGGACTTCAGCAGCGCATACAGCTATGGAGATGCTGACAGCATCCTCTCCTCTGCGATGAAGGAGCTGAGGGCCTCTGACTGGAAGATATACACGAAGGTGATGCCCGTTCCGGCGCTCAGAAGAAAGACAGAGACGATCCTGAAAAGGCTTGGAAGGGATCATGTCGATGTGCTGATGCTCCACTGGCCGGCAGAGGACGAGAGCCTCTACAGGAGTCTGAAGGAACTTGAGAAGCTGAAGGATGAGAAAGTGACGGAAGATATCGGCGTCAGCAACTTCCCGCTCCCTCTCCTCCGCCGGTGCTCCTCTGACTTTGAGATCAGATACCACGAACGGCCGCTGTCATTGATCTGGAACAGGGACTGGAACGAGGAGAAGACCCTTGGAATCAGGACACTTGCATATGCTCCCCTGGGAATGGGAATCCTTTCAGGAAAGTATCATTCCCCTGAAGATTTCCAGGATGACAGAAGATCAATAAGTGCTGTCGGTGCTGATAGTCTCACAAAGCTTCTCAGCACGCTGTCCGGCCCTGAAGAAGCCCTTTCCTGGGTCTGTCATGAAAGACCATACGCTATCATATCAGGTTTCTCCTCTCCCGGAGATCTCCCGATTCTGGGCAAGGTGGAAGAACTTGATGAGAAGAGAGCTGAGATGCTCACAGAGCTTGCGGACGCTGTCTCTTCCTCCTTCTCCCGTGATAACATCTTCTCACATGACTGGAGGCACAATGCTCGTACCACTTGAAAGAGCCGAAGCGGAGATCGAGGTGAAGAGATCGAGATTCATCGCAATCGCGCTTCCCACAGAGACACTCGATGATGTGAAGAACGCTGTCCTGCAGATAAGAAACGAACATCCGGAGGCTAATCATGTTGTCCATGCGGCCGTTGTCGGAAAGGCAGGCACAACCTACTCCGCTTCCGATGACAGGGAACCAAAGAATACGGCGGGAAGACCGGCTCTGGAGGTTGTCAAAGGCTCAGGCATAACGAACATCACGGTATGTATCGTACGGTATTTCGGAGGGACTCTTCTCGGTACCGGAGGTCTTGTGAAGGCCTATGGAGACAGCGCGAAGGAAGTACTGAAGGTCGTGAGGACAGAAGAGCTCATTGAGCGCACATCTTTCAGGATGGTCCTTCCATACAATTCATACACCCTGATAAAAAGAGCCCTTGATGATGCGCATGCGACAGTCTCAGCGGAGAATTTCGCCGATACGATAACCCTTGAAGGACTGGTTCCAGCAGACAGTCTGGAATCGCTCAGATCCTCAGTTGATGATATCGGACAGGGACGCATTCTCCTTTCGTTCAGTACTTAGAGATCTTGTACCTTCTGCCGCTTCCGAGATAGTCGTTGCTCTTTCCTTTATCATCAGCACCATCAACCTCGGCAACCAGCTTGATCGCCACAGATATCGCTCTGGACACAGCTTCCTCTGAGACCTTGTCCGGTGTATCCTCCTCCGTATGGGCAGGAGTATCCGTTCCGGGCGCCATGGATGTCAGGGTGACAGCAGGAATTCCCAGTACCGCAGCTGAGGCAGCGTCTGTCTCCCCTCCGAGGAAACCAAGCTTGCCGACACCCATCCTGTATCCCATTGAGGAGGCCGTTCTGGAGCACCGGGATGCGAGTGAGAATGAAAGAGGGATGAGGCCATTGCCATCCTTCACCAGGAAAACGAGATCATCTTCCCTGTATATGCCGTCAAAATTGATGACAAGCGGGTCTGTGAGAAGATGGGAGTTGCTTCTGAACCAGCCAAGACTTCCGGCTGTTCCGCACTCCTCTCCATCGAAAGATGCGAAGACAAGACGCACGGAGGAAAGGCCACGCCCTTCCTTCTTCTCTCGGGAGAAGTAATGGAGAAGAGTTCTCACGACAGCCAGCCCCGAGAGATTGTCCCCTGCCCCGGGAGCAAACCTGCCTGTATATGACTTCAGATGGAAATATGCCGAGACAGACGGCAGCAGAAGGATCAGGGAGAGGATGAACACGACAAGCGGAGATCTGTTGAAGGCAAGAAGCCTTCCTCCCACAACCTCCACAATAACCATGATCAATGAAAGCAGTGAAAGCGATGCGTATGAGACGACAAGCGGCAGGAGGGATGAGAGTATTCCCCTGATCCCTTCCTCCTTTTTCCTTATCTCTGCAGTATCGTGATGGGAGGTGAAGACCACTGTATGTGTACACTCTCCCTCCGGTTCGATGACAGCATGGACATTCGAGGCCTCTGCTGTCATGAAAAAACGTCTGAACCTGTTCTTTCCCTTGGTGAGCTCATTGTAGAACTGCACGATATAGAACAGGGAGAAAGCCACAGCAAGATAGGGAACTCCCATATTGATGAAAAGGAACATACAGAGAGAGAAGACAGCTGCTATGACCGTCATCGCCTTCTCCACATCCGGCGATATCCTGAGTGTCGTTATTGCCGTGTCGGCGAAATTCCGGAACTCTGCGGCGATCTTTCTGGCAAAGCTTCTTGACTCCTCGCTGGCAGCCTTCCTTCCACCCTCTCCGTCAGCTGAGAAAGTGCGTATGAAAGCCATCGCCTCGTCTGAAAGACGTATCGGAGGAGCTTCCTCTGTCTCCTCCTGTGCGACTATGTTCTTCCTGTCCTTTATTCTCGCTACTGTCTCTTTCAGCCTAGAAGCAAAAGCTCCGAACTTTCCCATATGTCTTAATATAGCAGAAAGGGCGGGAGAAGACAGTATTTCCACACAACGCTTTCCTGACAGAATACATTATTGTTGACACACAAGCCGGAGATCTGTATTATTCAGACCTTGACTGGAGAGATGTCCGAGTGGTTTAAGGTAGTTGCCTTGAAAGCAACCGTGGCGCAAGTCACCGGGGGTTCGAATCCCTCTCTCTCCGAAAGAAGAAATGGAGAGGTGCGAGAGAGGCCGAATCGGGCTCCCTGCTAAGGAGTTGACCTGGCAAACCCGGGTCCGGGGGTTCGAATCCCCCCCTCTCCGTTTTTTTATGCCGGTTTTCACAATGGGCGGAGAAAAGACAGCTACTTGCCTATGTCCTTTCATTGTGATAAATTGACAACCGCTATTTTTATGAGACTATAGCTCAGCTGGATAGAGCATCAGTTTGCGGAACTGAGGGTCGGAGGTTCGAATCCTCTTAGTCTCGTCTGGAGAGATGTCCGAGTGGTCGAAGGAGCCGGACTCGAAATCCGGTGTAGTGCTCTGCATTACCGTGGGTTCGAATCCCACTCTCTCCGATTCTCGAATCCATCTGGAGAGGTGTCCGAGTGGTCGAAGGTGCACGATTGGAAGTCGTGTATGGTCAAAAGCCATCGGGGGTTCGAATCCCCCTCTCTCCGTTCAGCAGCAGATACCTGGCAATGTACGCCGCCGAACCCCGTCAGGGCAGGAATGCAGCAGCGGTAAGTGGAATGTCCATGTGACCAGGACCATTTGCTGCTGTTT
>CALXON010000215.1 GCA_944389985.1 uncultured Spirochaetaceae bacterium
GAATTATTGATTATTTCGGTATGATTATTCTCTTTCCTTGACAAAAGAAAATCCTGATGCAGAAAACACGGGAAGAAGCACTGGTTTTTGTATGATGCTGCGCTATCATAGGGCTATGATTTACAGATTGGACAACGCCGGAGCATGGCGGACATATACAGGTGGAATGAATCTCGGAAAGCTCAGGGGAGAGGAGAATCCTGAGCTCTCGCATTATCCTGAGGAGTGGATAATGTCCATAACTGAGGCGAACGGGAAGATTCCCGGAGAGGGGCTTTCGCATATCGTGCAGACAGGAATGACTCTCCGTGACCTCATAGCATCTGATCCGGAGAAATTCCTGGGTCAGACACACGCATCGCGTTATGGGGCGAACACAGGCGTGCTGACAAAACTGATAGACTCTGCTGAGAGACTAACGATTCAGGTCCATCCCACGAAGAAGGAGGCGGAGAAGTTCTTCTCCTCTCCATTCGGCAAGACGGAGTGCTGGTATGTCCTCGGAGGAAATGATCCATATGTGTATGCGGGATTCAGGAAGGGCGTGACGGAAGAGCAGTGGAGAGAGCTCTTTGAGAAGCAGGATATAGAGGGAATGCTCTCATGTCTCATAAGGTTCAGCGTCAACCCCGGCGATACCATACTGATAGAAGGCGGTCTTCCTCATGCCATAGGCAAGGATACCTTCCTTGTTGAGATCCAGGAACCTACGGACTACACGTTCCGTGCAGAGCGGATCACGCCTCTCGGATTGAAGATTGATGACAGTCTCTGCCATCTCGGACTGGGGTTTGACCGCATGCTCTCCTGCTTCAGATACGAAGGCTGGACTGAGGAGGAAGCGAAGGAGAGGATATTCCTTCATTCAGAATTGAGAAAGGAAAGCGGAGACGGGCGTGTGACCAAACTTGTCGACCACAGAGACACTTCATGTTTTGCGATGGACATGATCGAGGTGGAGCCCGGAAAGACTCTGGAGTATGAGAGTGCTTCATTCGGAGCGCTGTTCATACTTGCGGGGAATGGACTGGTGGAGAATGAGGAGTTCGCTCCTGACACACAGTTCTTCGTTCCATATGGAACCGGGAAGCTTGATATCATGAACAGGGGAACTGATGTTGTGAGAGCTTTCTTCTGTACAGGTCCTGATATCACCAGAAAGTAATACAGGAAGAAAACGGTTCACTACCGGAGATATTCATGGACATGCCGGAAATCAGACAGAAATTCAGCGTGTCCATATTTTTTCAGACAAAAACTTGTCCGTAAACAAGTTGCAGAGGGAATATATTCAAAGGATGAAAAATTCATGCTATAGTAAGCTTACTAAGCCTCTCAGCGTCATAGCTCTGGTTGGGTATAAGATGAGACACTATGGCGCTGAGAGACTTTCAATTATGTATTGAATTCCTCTGCAATATTCAAGCTTTTTTCAGTCAGTTTCACGAAAAATGTATATTATTTTTCACAGTTGTGTAAAGGTAACCTTTCTTTTGGCAATATAGTGATTTGCTGACTGCCTGAATATGCTGATCACCCCCGTCGGAGTAATCAGCAGAGACTGAATCAAAGATAGCTCAGCGTGAGGTCATCGTATACGGTTACTGAATATATTTCCTGACTTGCAGTGGCACCTGTGTCCGTGTTGCGTGATGAGAATGTCAGTGTGACATGACCGGGATCCGTGCCGCGGAAGATGAACTCATGTCTTCCCGCATCTGCGTTGTATTCACTGTCCACAAGCTCGATATGTCCGGCTCCCATCTGACCCCAGATCCACTGGTAGCCTGAGACCGGATTCTCCGGCAGGGAGATGCTTATTGCGGTCCTGTCATCATCATGCCCGGTTGATGCACAGCCTGTGAGTATCAGAGCGATGACGGAGAGCAGTACAAGAAGCTTCCTCATTCGTCCTTTCCCCTGATCGCATCGGCAGTGGTGGTGCAGAGTGTCTCGACACCCGGCCAGTCAATGGCGAACTTCTCGTCGCTCACTTCCTCAAGCCTTCCAGCCTTTGTCATGAGCTCTCCGAGCCCGAGCTTCTCCGCATCCTTCCTGAGCGTGTGGGCAAGCTTCCTTGCTCCCGCATAGTCGCCTGATGCGATACATTCACTTATTCTCACTGCTGTGTCAGATGAGGCAAATGACTGAAGTCTGGAGCGTACAGCTTCAACGTCTCCGCAGAAGTCCTCCATGACTTTCTCGTAATCCATACCTGTCTTTTCCGCAATTGCTCTGATATTCATAATTCAAAATATGCAAAAAGAGGGTTCCCCAGTCAATGAGGAACCCTGTGTTGTTTTTCTGTATTCTGCTTTAAGCGACTACTCCGTAGATTCCGTTTATCGTGACAATGAGTATGATGACCGGAAGTATGTAGGTACAGTAGACCCTGAGCCACCTGGGGAACTTGAATCCGTCTCCGATGTCAGCCTCATTGACGAAGTTCTTCCATCCCCAGCCTCTCTTCTGTGTGCAGAAGAATACGAAGGCCATGCTTCCGAGAGGAAGTATGAGGTTCGATACGAGGAAGTCCTCAAGATCGAGAACTCCGGTGCCTTCACCGAACGGCTGGAATCCTGAGAGGATGTTGAAGCCGAAGATGCATGGCAGGCAGAGGAAGAAGAGCAGTATGAAATTGATCACTACGGCTTTCTTTCTTGAAAGACCCTTCATGTCCATCCAGTAGGCGACGATGTTCTCGAATACCGCGATGAGAGTCGAGAGCGCCGCGAAGATCATGGCAAGGAAGAAGAAGGCTCCCCAGATGTTTCCCGCAGGCATCCTCGTGAAGACGTTCGGAAGCGAGATGAAGAGAAGTGAAGGGCCCGATCCCGCTTCGACTCCGAATGCCGAGCATGCAGGGAAGATGATGAATCCCGCAAGCAGCGCCACTGTCGTGTCGAGGCAGATGATCTTTATTGATTCTCCGCCAAGTGTGTGCTTGTTGTCGAAATAGGAACCGAAGATCGCCATCGCTCCGATGCCGAGGGAGAGTGTGAAGAACGCCTGTCCCATAGCAGCGAATATGGACTCGGAGAGGCCGTACTCATGCACGAGGTTGTCGAAATCAGGCCTTATGTAGAACATGAGACCATCATGACCTCCGGGAAGAAGGCAGGAATGGATCGCAAGTATGAGCATGAGAAGGAAGAGTATGACCATCATGACCTTCGTGATCTTCTCAACGCCGTTCTTCAGACCGATTATGACAATTCCTGCTGTCAGAAGCAGCGCTATCGCCATATAGACGATCTGGAGCACCGGATCTGCGGTGAGTGCGCCGAAGAACGCCACCACATCATCTGTCGTGAACGAGCTTGACAGTCCGCCTGTCAGGAATGAGATGAAGTAGTATATCAGCCATCCTGTGAGCGCTGTGTAGAACATGAGAAGGATGTAGTTGCCCATGAATGTCGTTGATCCGACAATGTGCCATTTCGAGCCCTTAGGCTCAAGGACACGCATAGCTCCCGCTATGTTCTTCCTTCCCGCTCTTCCTATAGCGAATTCCATTGTCATTACAGGAAGTCCGATGAGTACCAGGAATATAAGGTAGATGAGCACGAATGCCGCTCCGCCATACCTTCCTGTAATGTAGGGGAAGCGCCATACATTCCCCAGTCCGATTGCACATCCTGCCGAGAGCAGTATGAATCCCAGCCTGGATGAGAGCCTTTCACGTTCCATAGAAAACCTCTTTTTCTGTTTTATGTTTCTCCTAAATGTTTCTTACCGGATACCTCGGATCACTTGTGTAGAGTATTCCAAGCTTCCTCAAGCCTGAGCTGTCGCCCGGTGAAGGAATGTGTGTGAGATGGACCTCCGCGTTCTTCAGCAGAGGAAGAGCCTCGATGGCCTTCGCCGCATCCTCATTGATGGAGGCGCTCATCGCGAGAGCTATCAGTATCTCATCGAGGTTCATGCTCACTCCACGTCCTGAGAGGATGTCCCTCTTCATCGCAGTGATGCTCTTTATGACATCAGCTGCTATGAGATCCTTCTCCTTGGGAATCCCTGTCATGACCTTGAGCGCATTCAGAAGCAGGGCAGAGCATGCGTGGAGCATCTCGGAGTTGTGAGCGGTCACGATCTTTCCGTCCGGCAGCTCTATGGCCGCGGCGCAGACAGTACCGTTCTTTCCCTTTCCTTCCTTCATTGCCTTCTCAAGCGCGGCTCTTGCAGGAGCGACGACAGATCTGTCCTCCTCAGTCAGTCCGCACTTGTCCATGATCGCGCTTATGCGGTTGACGGTATCCTCATCCGCAAGGCCTGAGATGTAGTCTGAACGTATCTGGAAGCTACGGCGGATTATCTCCTGCCTTCCGGCCTCCCTGCAGACCTCATCATCAGTGATTCCGAAGCCGCATCTGTTGACGCCCATGTCGGTGGGAGACTTGTAGATGCATTCCTCTCCAGTGATCTTTCCGAGGATCCTTGCAAGCAGTGGAAATGCCTCGAGGTCGCGTGAGTAGTTGACCGCGATCTTTCCATAGGCATTGAGGTGGAAGTGGTCTATCAGGTTCACATCCCCGATATCCGCGGTGGCCGCCTCATACGCTATGTTGACAGGATGATCGAGAGGAAGATTCCAGATAGGGAAGGTCTCAAGCTTTGAGTAGCTCGGTTTCTGTCCCATCTTCGCTTCGTGATACATCTGTGAAAGACATGTCGCGAGCTTTCCTGAACCCGGCCCGGGAGCTGTCACTATGACGACAGGAGCCTCGACAGGAATGTACTCGTTCTTGCCGTAGCCGTTCTCGGAGACGACCACATCGATGTTCGCGGGGTATCCCGGAGTCCTCGGATGTGTGTATACGTTGATACCGCGTCTCTGGAGCTTCTCCTTGAAGACCTCGGCCGCGACCTGATTCTCGTACCTTGTTATGACGACCTTGTTGCAGATAAGTCCGTATGCGGCGAAGTCATCGATCATCTTCAGCACATCCGCATCGTAGCTTATGCCGAAGTCCGAGCGGATCTTCCTCTTCTCGATATCACCGGCATAGATGCAGATGATCACATCGAGCTTGTCACTGAGTGACTGGAAGACCTTCATCTTGTTGTTCTCGTCAAAGCCGGGGAGGACCCTGGATGCATGTTTGTCATGCAGAAGCTTGCCACCGCACTCTATATAGAGGCGTCCAGATGAACTCTGGACCCTCTCAAGTATGTAGCGTGACTGCTCCTCGACGTATTTACTGCTGTCGAAGCCGATTCTGCGCATTATACATAACCTTCCGCGAGCATCGCGCGTGAGACCTTCATGAATCCCGCGATATTAGCTCCATCGACGAAGTTGTTCTTTGTTGAGTATCTCTCAGCAGCTTCAGAGATGTTCTTGTAGATGTTGTTCATGATGCTCCTGAGCTCCTGATCGACCTTCTCTCTGGTCCATGTCATGCGTGCTGAGTTCTGAGCCATCTCAAGGCCTGAGACAGCGACACCGCCGGCGTTGGCAGCTTTCGCCGGAGCGAGAAGAACGTTGTTGCCCATGAGGATGCCCTCAGCCTCAACAGAACATGGCATGTTCGCGCCTTCTCCGACGAGCCTGATTCCGTTCTTCACGAGGTTCTCGGCATCAGCCTTGAGGATCTCGTTCTGAGTAGCACATGGGAATGCGTAGTCAGCCTTGATGTTCCAGAGCGGATTCGGCTCCTCAGGGTTGCGTGCGATGTACTCGACTCCATTGTACTTCTCCGCGTACTCCTTGATCCTGCCGCGCTTCACGTTCTTGAGATTCTTCACATATGCAAGCTTCTCAGGTGTGATTCCGCTCTCGTCATAGATCATGCCTGAAGAGTCTGAGAGTGTGACGACCTTCGCTCCGAGCTCGTTCAGCTTCTCCACTGTGAACTGGGCGACGTTTCCGGATCCTGAGACAAGACATGTCTTTCCCTCAAGGCTCATCTTCTCTCCGCGGAGGATCGCATCGGAAAGGTATACAAGACCATAGCCCGTGGCTTCAGGTCTGATGTTCGATCCGCCGAAATCCATGCCCTTTCCTGTGAGGACACCGACAAACTTGTTCGTTATTCTCTTGTACTGACCGAACATGAATCCGATCTCACGTCCGCCCACACCGATATCTCCGGCAGGCACGTCCGTGTCAGGACCGATATGCCTGTAGAGCTCTGTCATGAATGACTGGCAGAAGCGCATGACCTCTGCATCTGATTTTCCCTTAGGGTTGAAGTCTGAACCGCCCTTGCCGCCACCCATCGGGAGACCTGTGAGGCTGTTCTTGAATACCTGCTCGAAAGCAAGGAACTTCATAATGGAGAGATTGACTGATGGATGGAGTCTGAGACCGCCCTTGTACGGTCCGATAGCTGAGGACATCTCAACTCTGTAACCCCTGTTGATCTGAAGCTTTCCCTCATCATCGATCCATGGGACACGGAACATTATCGTGCGCTCCGGCTCGACCATCCTGTCGAGGATCTTGTGATACGCCACTTCCGGCAGCTCGTCGATGATCTTGTCGATCGACTGAAGGAAAGTGTAGACCGCCTGCTGGAACTCTTTCTGATCAGGATCGGTCTTCAGTACATGCTCATAGACACGTTCTGTAACATCATGCATAGTCATTTTCTCCTATAGCATCGGGATTTTACAGAATCTGGCAGACAGTGGAAAGAGAATCAGGGGGCTGAGACAGGAATTTGTCAGATTTGTTCATTTCATTTCCTTTCTCTTTTGACAGATGGGCATGAAACTGTTATCTGAGAGACATGAAAATTTTCAGAATAGAATCGCGTGTGTATTTCTCCGATACCGATGCCACTGGGCGTGCTTCCTGGAAGGGCATCTTCGACTGGGCGGAGCACGGAAGGACCGAGATGCTCAGAAGTGCCAATCCCGGACATCTTCAGTCCGAACTCGCATCAGGGGACGGGATACTTACCGTGATCAAGGCCATAGACTGCAGGAAGGTGTCAGATGCGCATCTGGATGACAAGGTGATCGTGGAGACATGGATGGAGCGCATACAGCGTTTCTCATGCACTCTCGGTCAGAGGATAAGCACTGAGCGAGGCACTGTCGCCGAGTTCTCGGTCAAAGCTGCGTTCATTGACAGGGGTACAAAGCATCCCGTGATGGTTCCCGATGATTTCAGGAAGGCACTGGAGGATGATGCGGTATGACTGAGTTCAGATACATGAGGAAGATCCGGCTGCATGACACTGACTGCGGCGGGATTGTATACCACGCGAACTACATAGTGTGGTCAGAGGAGGCTCTGGCAGATGTTGTATCCGGCCTTGCTCTTGAGAATGTCCTTCTTGATCCGGATGAGATCAGGATAGAGTACATGAGACCCGGAACCGCAGGAAGGGATGCGGAGATACTGACAACTCTCGAGGAGACTTCCGGAAGCTGTGCGGTTATCAGACAGATCATCAGGAGCGGAGAGGACACACTCGCGGAGATCAGTCTGAAGGCCGTATTGAGATCATATACAGAGCTGTCTCCTGTGGAATTCCCAGTCAAGTTAACACACTCTTAACAACACTGTTTCCGTTTTCTGTTACGATCATGATGAGTATTTGTCTGTTTAGGCGGCATGGGCTGTGTTAGACTTAACCAAAGTGAAGGAGGAGAGAAATGAAAATTGGAATTCTCACAAGCGGCGGGGACTGTCCCGGTCTGAATGCTGTCATACGCGGTTTCGCGAAATATGTCTTCAATGAGATCAAGGATGCGGAGCTGATAGGTATTTCCGACGGATACCTCGGTCTAATAAATAAAGATGTGAGGAAGATGCAGCCGTCCGATTTCTCAGGCATCCTCAATGTCGGAGGCACGATCCTCGGAACCTCCCGTCAGCCTTTCAAGAAGATGACTGATGAGGACAGGAACGGACAGAGCAAGCTCGATCTGATGAAGAAGAACTACAACGCCCTCGGACTTGATCTTCTTGTCACACTCGGAGGTGCGGGCACGCACAAGACCGCAGCCCTTCTGTCCTCTGAGGGACTGAATGTCATCGGAATACCTAAGACGATCGACAACGATATCTATGGAACGGATGTCACTTTCGGCTTCCATACCGCTGTCGATATCGCGACTGAGTGCATAGACAGAATACATACGACCGCGGCGAGCCATGGACGTACGATGCTCATAGAGATCATGGGAAACAAGGTGGGCTGGCTCACGCTCTATTCAGGCATAGCCGGAGGTGCAGACATCATTCTCCTTCCGGAGATCCCGTATGATCCCGACGCTGTCGTGAAGACTGTTGAGAAGAGAATCGCCAACGGCAGGGCATTCAACATCATAGCCATCGCAGAAGGCGCGATGAGCGTGGCAGAGTCGAAGATGAAGAAGCAGGAGAGGCTTGAGTACAGGAACGGAGCCGCTACAGGAACTGAGAGGCTTGCCTCTTATATCGCGGACAAGGCGGGTGTCGAGACGAGAGTCGTCGTCCCGGGTCATCTCCAGAGAGGCGGTTCCCCGTCACCGTATGACAGACTGCTCTCAACAGAGATGGGTTCCTATGCGGGACGTCTTGCAAAAGATGGAAAGCATGGTGTCACAGTGGCACTCAGAGGCACTGAGATCACATACAATGCTCTTGCGGACATCGCCGGAAAGATGAAGTTCGTACCTACCGATCATCAGCTTCTGAGCGTCGCAAGGTCTATCGGTATCTCCTTCGGGGATGGCAGGTGATAAAAGATGAAGATAGCTGTAATGGATTTCTCGAGCACGGCTCTTTCGCTCCTTGTGGCGGAAGCCTCCAGAGACAGTATTGAACCTGTGGTCGGACTCAGACGCACGGTCTC
>CALXON010000216.1 GCA_944389985.1 uncultured Spirochaetaceae bacterium
AACACAGGTCCTGCCATAGCTGAAATCAGGACCGACAAGGTGATAGCGGCCGGAATTAATCATGAAGTCGGTGGAGCCCTGCAACGAGGTGACCGGGAAGGAATTCTTGCTGAATTAAGGTCAGGAGTCGAGGAAGCCCATGGGAGGAAGCTCATATTCGCTCCCGGCTGCTGCATGGCTATGGATATAGCAGATGAGGATATCAGATTTCTTGTAAATGCTGTAAGGAATCTCTGATCGTGCTTCAGCTGGAGCATGAACAGTGTTTCTCATAAAAAGGAGGAGACTGGAATGAGAGAATTTTCTTTCAACTGCCCTGTAAGAATCATCTTCGGAAATGGGGCAAGGCACAGAATTGCCGATGAGATACGAGGTAGATACCATAAGGCTCTTCTTGTATGTGGAAAGGGACCTTTCAGGGAGAATGGTCTGTATGACGATATCAGAAAGGAACTGCTTTCCGGAGGTCTTGAGGTTCTATCGATGAATGATATCGATTCGAACCCGAGAATTTCATCCGTGGAGGAAGGTGCCGGGATCTGCAGGGAAAATGGGGTTGATCTTGTAGTGGCACTTGGTGGTGGTTCTACAATGGACTGTTCGAAGGTTATAGCTGCAACAGCATGTACCAACGACGATCCAAGGGATTATCTCTGGGGAAAGAACGGGGAGAAGAAGATATTCTCAGAGTCTATTGATACTCTGTTGATTCCCACTATGGCTTCAACAGGAACCGAGCTTAACAATACTGCTGTGATCATGAATCCTGAGATGATTTCAAAGACATTTTGCGAAGCTGATTGCCTGTTTTCCGCATATACTGTCATAGATCCGGAAATCGCAGTCAATGTTCCTCTCAGGATGACGATATGGGCAGGAATGGATATCCTCAGCCATATCTTTGAATATTACTTCAATGGTAATGGCGACTGTATTTTCCAGCCGTATTTTTCTGAGGCGCTGATAATATCCGCGATGAAGGCAATAGAACTTCTTGCATCCGATCCTCATGACGTATGGGCCAGAGGGGAGCTCGCATGGATTTCTGTCATGGCCTGGGGAGGTCTAACGAAGATAGGGCGGGGTGGCCCTGATATGAGCTGCCATACTATAGGCGAGCAGCTGGTGCCGTATTTCAATATCCACCATGGAGCCACTATGGGGGTTGCGACATCCAGGTGGATGCGGTTCGTTCATGACAAGAGACCTGATGTCTATTCGAGATTCTCAAGAAATGTTCTTGGCATAGATGATCCCGATGATGCTTCCGCATCAGAAAAAGGTTTCCAGATGTATATGGACTGGCTGAGGAAGATCGGAGCTCCTGATACGCTTACAGAGCTTATCGGAAACAGGCCTGATGACAAACTTCTCCGCGAGATAGCGGAAAGGACAATCAGGGAAAATGGGACAGTCGGCACACTCGTGGAACTGAGTGCTGATGATATCTTCGAAATATACAAAGATATGTGTGAACCATTCTTATACGCAGGAGGCAGATGACATGAATAAAAGAGAACACATGCTTGAACTTATCAGCAATAATGGAAGATGGCCTTATGTACCTGCGGCGTTTTTCACTCACTTCGGGAAAGAGGACCATGCAGGACAAGGTGCGATAGACAGGCATCTGGAGTTCTTCCGGTATACTGATATGGATTTTGTCAAAATCCAGTTCGAGTTCAGTTTCCCCAGATTTGATTTCATAGAAAAACCGGAAGACTGGAGGAAGGTTCCAAGATATGGAAAAGAGCTCTTTGAAGAACCTCTTGCAATCGTCAAAGGTTTATCTGATGAGATAAAGGGAAGTGCACTCATCATACAGACAGTTTATTCTCCATATTCCTGCGCTGCTGCAAGTACATCATACGATCTGATCACTGAACATATTGCAAAGGATCCTGATTCGGTGAGAACGGGGCTTTCAATAATGGCGGAGAACCTTCAGGTCTTTGTTGATGAATGCAGGAAAAATGGCGCCGATGGATTCTATTCATGCACGCAGGGTGGTGAGGATGGCCGGTTCAGAAATGATGGAGATTTCAGTATTGTAAAGGAATCAGATCTCAAGCTTTTTGAATACCTTGATTCTTTCAGTTCTCTGAACATCCTCCACATCTGCGACTACTGGCTTAAATACCGGAGCCTTGGAGAATTTGTTGACTATCCTGGAAATGCGGTTTCCTGTCCGACCTCATATTCTGATGGTAGCAAGATATCTTCAAAAGAAGTTGCTGATATGTTCCATCGTATAGTTTTCGGAGGTCTTGACCGGAAAGGTGCAATTAAGAATGGTCCAATGGAAGCTGCAGAGAAGGATGCAAAAGAGGTGCTTTCAAATGCTCCTGACAGATTCATTCTTGGTGCTGACTGTACTGTCGCCGATGCTGACTGGGATATTCTCAAGAAAGTTATCAGAATGGCTCATGAGTGGCGTAGTTAAGTGAGTACATTATAGGGAACATCTGGTCCGGGTTTGCTTATGTGAACCCGGATTTCGAATTTAAATTACTAAGTATTTAACATAAGGATTTGATGGTAAGGAGACAAAGTACTGGCTTGATAACGGAGCTGAGTATGGTGTGACCATCGTAGATCTTGGTCTTTTCTATCAAAGAATTGGCAAGAGGACTCCATCCTCTACAGTGTGGAGATGAATTGTCTCTTCTCTTTCAAAGTTCTTTGTAAATTATCAGTATTATGGTAGAATAAGATATGACAGACAAGGAACGCATCTCAAAGAACAAGATTATCAAGGAGAAAGGCAAAGCCACGCGTCTTCGCCATGCATCCATGCGTCCTGTCGTCATAGAGCTGAAGCTCGATCTGAAGTGCCTGAACAATGCAGAACGCAGTAAGCTCTTCCTGTATTTCACCGAATGCCGATGGCTATGTAACTACCTTCTAGGGCTCGACAATGATAAGTTCAGGGACTTCAGTACGAAGACACGCAGCATCACATCACTTGATAAGGATGGCAAGTCAGTCGCAAGGGAGCTGACAATGCCTGCGAAGTTCATACAGGCTGTATACTCATCGCTAAAGCAGGATATAAAATCGCTCGCAGCGAAGAGGAATAAAACAGGGAAGAAGAACGGTAAGCTGAAGTTCCGTTCATCGTATGATTCGATCGAGCTCAACCAGTATAGGGATACCCACTGGATATGCTTCGGCCCTAAGGGTAACGCGAAGAGCAGGTACAAGAACACCGTACATGTTGCAGGAATAAAGCGCCCGATACGAGTGTTCGGAATGGAACAGATCCCTGCTGACGCTGAATACGCCAATGCCAAGCTCGTTAAGAAGCCTTCAGGCATATACCTCATGCTGACATGCTACATCCAGAAGCATGAAGGTAACGGGAACGAGAAAACGAAGCCGAGCATCGGCCTCGACTTCGGGATAAAG
>CALXON010000217.1 GCA_944389985.1 uncultured Spirochaetaceae bacterium
GGAAGAGGAGACATGTTCATCTGGAGAAGAATGTCATTCGTATTGATCGTTATGTCATCGATGAGAGGGTTTGCCATGTACATTCCCATCAGAGACAGTTCTATCACCGGCTGATACCCCGCCTCAGCATCCTTGGTATCGAGATGTGCCTGTATAATCTCTTCGTCAGCCTTCCTTATTTTCGTGTTGTTATTGTTTATGGACTGGATCAGATCATCTATGCAATACTTTGTATCACTCTCAGCAAATACCGGAGTGACAAAGAGATATATGATAGTTATGACCAATAACAAACGCTTCATTCAGCTTCTTCCTCTGCCTTAGCAAGGGTTATGTCAATCTCTTTATTAGCACCAGTTTCACAAGTCACAGAGGATGTGAGAGAAATCTCTTTCTCTGGATCATATCCATTACAAGCGGCCAATACATAATACTGGTGACTGCTTGTTCCACTGGATGTTCCATCATTCCACATAACCTTGATCTCATATCTTCCTATTGCATTTGAAATGGCGTATCCATGGTATTTTCCAGCATCAAAACCATCTGCATAGGTAGCAGGATCTGCGCTGAATGCTTTCTTCATATTCTCGAGAGCTGAATCATACTCATCTTTCTCGGAGTACACATAAATTGAAGTTACAGCATTCGGTTCTTTGTTTTCAGTCACAAATCCTGATATGACAGCTTCCTGATTATATCTTTCGGTGACACTTATTGTCCCCATCTGATACGGAGCTCCGCTTCCTGACATCACACTTGGAGCATCCGCTGTTACAGGATAATATCCATCAGCAAGAACAAGGAGATAATATCCCCGCATGTCATAATCCTCTCCATACATGGAGGAGGATGTCTTCCACGTCACGCGGGTACTGAATACTCCAGAAGCTGTTTCTGCAACCTTGACGCAACTACTCTCCATATTCTCATAAGATCCCTGATAGCTAAGTTCCAATGCTCTGTCGTAATCATCATCACGGGTATTTTTTGACTCATATATCAGAATCTTCGCATCAACAGGGTTACCATTACCATCATCAACAGATCCCTGTATAAAACCACTGAATACATACGAGCATGATGAGCATGCAAGCAGTATCAGCAGAACCAGTACAAAGGAAACAGCTCTTTTCATCTATCTGACCTCCAGTCCTTTTCTTCTCATGTATTTTCTTATGCGGTGTCTTTCGAGAACGAAATAGAGAACAGGCATCAGGAAGAGCGTGATGAACGTACTTGTCGTCAGTCCTCCCATTATGACCTGTCCCAGAGGTGCATAGACCTCCGCACCTTCTCCCGAGGCGACAGCCATCGGGATGACTCCGAGTATTGTCGTCAGGGCGCTCATGAGTATCGGTCTGAGTCTTGATGCCGTACCCGCCCTGACGTTCTCCTTCAGATGATCCATCTCCTCATCGAATGTCATGAAACCGACAAGAACACGGTCGGCATCATCAACCTTGATGGACTTCTCAGCCGCAGCAGCCAGTCTGTCCCTGCTTTCCAGCTGGTTTATATAGTCGACCATGATGATTCCGTTGTTCACGACCATTCCCGTCAGGGAGATTATTCCCATGATGGAGACCATGTTCATCGAGGAGCCGAAGACCGCAAGCGATACAACGACTCCGATGACACAGAACGGAACCGTGAACATGATCATCAGAGGCTGGTCGAAACGCTCGTATATGAGGACTATGACCATGTAGACAAGGAAGAGCGCTATGACAAGCGCCTGCATGATCGGGCCCATGGATTCATCAAGAAGCTCTCCGATTCCTCCAGTCTTCGACGTAATGCCATCCTGGAGAGGATTCTCCTCAAGATATCTGTTGACGCGGGCTGTCACTCCCGAGGTCGACTCACCTGTCAGCTGCGCGCTGACAGTCATTGTCAGAGCTCTGTCCGAATGGTTGATCGCAGAAAGTGACTGCTCCTCTGTAAGCGATGCGATCTCGGCAAATGATACCGTTGATCCTGCCTGTGTCTTTATCTTCAGAGAGGACAGGAGAGATTCATCGACAGGACGCTCGGATGCATCTGACGTGAGCTTTATGTCATAGCGTTCATCAGCAGCTGTGTCGGTGAATGTTCCTGCATCAACACCATTGAAGAGTATTGCAGATGACATCGCGGCCTCATATGCTGGAATTCCGAGAGATGACATATATTCATAGGAAGCATCAATGACGGAGGTCCTCGCATCATACGAGGCATTCACCGATGCCGATATAACTTCAGGATCGGTAAGGAGGAATCTTCTGATCCTGTCCGCTTCCTGATAGAGCTTCTCGCTGTCGTTTCCGACAAGTGTGAGGCCGTATCCGCCACCTCCGGAGATATAACCTACGAGGTAATCGAATCCGCCGTTCTTGACATTGATCTTCGCATCGGGAATGGAGGCAGCCAGTCTGTACTGCATGTCAAGAATGATCTCGTGGATATCCCGCTCCCTTTCAGCGACAGGAACAAGCACGGCATGAATGCCTCCCTGGTTCCTGCTTGCAGAGAAGGAGAACACATCGATGGATTTCCCTGAATAGACCACATCAGCACGGAGTTCCGGAACGTTCTCGACAAGTATTTCCTCAGCCTTGTCCATCACAGCTCTCGTTTCCTCTGCCGTATAGCCGTAAGGAAGCTCGATGCTGATATAGAAATCATTGTTGTCTGTAGACGGAATGAACGCGAATCCCAGCTGTGTCAGGGAGTAGACCGTAACCGCGAATATGAGCACAGCGATGACAAGCACGAACGGAGTATGATCAAGACATGCTCCGAGAGCCCTGCCGTAATACACTTCAAGCCTGTTTATTCCCCTGACGAAGATCATCTCCTTCTTAGGCTTTCTCGATCCATCCTCACGGAGGATCT
>CALXON010000218.1 GCA_944389985.1 uncultured Spirochaetaceae bacterium
CAAGACCGTGGCCGGTGAGATAATAGCCACCCCAGGCTGCGAGTCGAACGTGAAGGAGATCTTCGACAAGTGCCACGAGCTCGACGCCGAAAGGGGCGCTCATATCGTCATATTCAACCAGTTCGAGCAGTTCGAGAACTATCTCTGGCACTATGAGGTGACAGGATCCGCCATCATAGAGGTCCTGAAGCAGCTCGGAATAAAGAACAGGAACATCAAGGGCTATGTGTCCTCCACAGGTTCCGGTGGAACACTTGCTGCCGGTGATCACCTCAAGGCAAGATTCCCGAACATCAAGATCGGAGCCGGAGAGGCTTTGCAGTGTCCTACCCTCCTTAGAAACGGATTCGGTGCTCACAGGATCGAGGGAATCGGAGACAAGCACGTTCCATGGATCCACAACGTCAGGAACACCGACATGGTGCTCTCCATCGATGATCAGGACTGCATGGACATCTACAGACTCTTCAACGAGGAGAACGGCCTGAAGTATCTCGCATCTCTCGGAGTCAGTGAAGAGGACATCAGGAACCTCCAGCTCTTCGGCATCTCCGGTATCGGAAACCTTCTCGGTGCCATTAAGATGGCCAAGTACTATGAGCTTGAGGAAGATGATGTGGTATTCACTATCCTTACCGACAGTTCCTCGATGTACACATCAAGGCTTGCTGAGCTTACCGAGCAGCAGGGCGCATTCTCGGAGACAGAGGCTGCGAAGGTACATGCATCCGCACTTCTCCATCAGGGAATAGACAACGCACTCGAGCTCGGCTATTACGACAGGCTCAGGATACACAACCTCAAGTACTACACATGGGTTGAGCAGCAGGGAAAGACCTACGAGGAGCTCAACAGGCAGTGGTATGACAGGAATTACTGGACAGCACTTCCTAAGATGACGAAGCGCATCGATGCACTGATCACTGAATTCAACAGGATGATCACGGAAGGTTGATCAGGGAAAACCGAATAGCCGCCTACGGGCGGCTTTCTTAAAGGACGGAAATATGAGATTCCACTATGTATGTTCAGACTGTGGCAGGGAATTCATGACGGAAGAGCTCATGTACCAGTGCCCGGACTGCAGCAAGGATAATGATGGCAGCTCCTTCCCGAAAGGAAACTTGATCGTCGAACTTGATAATGAGGTACTGAGAGAAGCTGCAGCAAAAGAGCATGTGACCCCTAATGACTTCTACCCCTACCCGTCTGATGATGAGAGCATCTTTCCGGTTGGAGTGACTCCGCTGATGAAACCGGAGAGAATCGCTGAAAGACTCGGACTCTCAGGTCTGAGATTCAAGCTTGACAGCCAGCTCATCTCCGGTTCGTTCAAGGACAGGGCCAGCTACGAGGTCGCACTTCAGGCAAAGGCTCTCGGTGAGAAGAAGATAGTGCTTGCATCAACTGGAAACGCAGGAGCCGCGATGTCAGCAGTGGGTGCGGCGATGGGCCTGGACATAATCCTCTTCGTTCCTGCGACAGCACCTATCAACAAGCTCATGCAGTCGGTTCTCTACGGAGCACATGTCGTTCCTGTCAAGGGAACATATGATGATGCATTCGCTCTCTCGATAAAGTATTCGGAGATGTTCGGTGGAATCAACAGGAACACTGCATACAATCCGATGACGATAGAGGGAAAGAAGTCGATATCGATAGAGCTTTTCGAGCAGATGGGAAGGAAAGCTCCCGATGCAGTGTATGTTCCTGTAGGAGACGGATGCATCATCGCAGGTGTTGCAAAGGGTTTCTCAGACCTGATGAAGGCAGGACTGATCGACAGGATGCCTAAGTTCATTGCAGCACAGTCTGAATCATCTGATGCGATCTCAAGGGCGATAAGGAATGATGACTTCTCCCCTGTCAGAGCGACGACAAGGGCCGATTCGATATCTGTGGATCTTCCTGCGAACGGCAGGATGGCAGCCTCCTATGTGAAGAAGTCCGGAGGATGGAGTGTCACCGTAAGTGATCAGAAGATACTCGACACACAGCTTGTGCTCGCATCTGAGAGCGGAGTCCTTGCAGAACCTGCTGCCGCCACGGCATTCGCTGCACTTGAGGCTGACAGAGATCACCTCATTTCAGAACTTGGAAAGGATGCATCTGTTGTCGTCCTTCTCACAGGAACAGGTTTCAAGGACATGAAGGTGTTCGATAACAGGGTAAGTCTTCCAGAGCCGATTGAGAACTCTGTGGAAGCGATAAAGAACCTTCATTTCTGAGATATTTCTCAAATAATAAAGCCTTCCAGAACCGGAATGCGGTTAATGGAAGGCATTTTCTTCTGCTTTAATGGATTACTCTGCTGTGACGCTGTAGTTCATAGTCCAGACATCATCATCGCGGTCTGTCAGTGTCACGTTCAGATCGTATGTACCGGGCTCGGTTGCGACAACCTTCAGACCCTGCATTGTGAGAGTACGTTCAGGAGCGATGAATCTCACTCTTCCTTCCCCGTTGAGAACCTTCAGCTCAGGAGAGGATGATGTGACTTCGATCGTCGCATTCCTCACAGCCTCGGTTCCGCTGTTCGTGATATCAAAGGAGAGCTCTGCCTGGGTTCCTGCCGGAAGCGCACTGATATCATAAGGAGTTGCTGAAGCATCAGAGAAGTCAACCTTCTTCCAGAGAGCCGTGAACGAAGCTCCATTACCTTCAAGGGTGTATTCCGTCTCATCTGGGGCGATATACTCTCCAGTCGCGCTGTCGACCCAGCCTGTGAACACATAGCTCTCATCAGGAGCTGTCAGTGCAGGAACCTCGACGATATCACCATCAGACGTTCCGTCAACGGTACTTTCAAGTCCTGTAACAGGATCAGTGAATGTCACCGCCGTTTTCCATACAGCATAATAGGTCTGGCTTGTATAAGGAGCGTTAATGATCTCACCAGGCTCATATGTCACTTCATCCGGTGTGATTCCCCAGCCGACCAGCACTCCGGCAGTTGACGTATCTGCTCCGATATCGGATGCGGTAGGAAGAGTGATCTCACTTCCCGGTGTCACGGATATCCTTCTTGTATATCTGTAGCTGTAGTTATCACCCTTTGCAGACCAGTCATATGTCACCGATGGAGCATAATACGGACTGTTCTCATAAAGCCATGCAGCATTCTCCGCTCTAGTGTCCTCATCTCCTGAAAGAATTGCGGTAAGGAGTGCATCCGACTGCTCTTCTGTCATCGAGTACTGATCGGAGAAGCTCAGCATATCAGCGTAGGCTTCTCTTGCCTTTCTTATATTTCCAGCCTCAAGAGCCTTCTCATAGCTTCTCTCAGCCTTGTTGTAATCCTTGTTTATCCTTTCCTGAAGATTTCCATAGAGACTTATCGCATCGGCGGTATTTCCTTCGGAAACAGCATCAGAGAACATCTGGTAAAGCTCTGAGGTATCCGCTGCAATAAGCAATGAGCATGAAACAGCAATAATAGTAAGAATACTTATGATTCTCTTCATTTCTTTGTACCTCCACCGATAAATCTACTCCAAAAGATATGAAATGAGTTCGTAGCTTTTGTGAAGATTTGTGATGATTTCCTGACAGAAATGAGAATATGCAGGAAACCTGATTCAGTTCAGTTTATGAATAGTATTTAATCTGAATTATTACAAATTGTTTTTATATGATTTATTATTATTTTAAATATTGATTTAATATAAATACATACGGTTTTGTGATTGAAACGATAAGATATCATGAATGAATATGACTGTAGCTGAATACATTCATATGCATACAGCTACATAATCATATGATTCCGCCATCGGTTATTACAGGAACATTATCCGGATCTATACCGGAAAGATAGTAAAGTGTATAGCAGTTCTGAGCCAGACTGATCTTCTCCGTTATGAGGTCAATCCTGTCCTGAAGCGTCTCAAGATCATTCTGGATGATGCTGCTCTTTGAGGAGCTTCCCGCATCATACCTAAGCTTCTCCATCTCAGCCTTATGCTCTCCGTTCTCAACCTTCGCTTCCTGATACTCTATCTTCGCCATGGAAAGC
>CALXON010000219.1 GCA_944389985.1 uncultured Spirochaetaceae bacterium
GGAGGCCGAGCTCCGTGGAGAGAGCTTCGTGCTTTTCCTTCTCGGAGGGCTCTGTCTATCACCTGTGACTACGGCGATCATACTGCTTCTCATTTCCAGCAAGAGAGAGAAGAACATGAAGGAACAGGTCGATGTGATCTCCCAGAACGTATATGCAACGGCAGAGACTCTGAAGCGCATCGAGAGGCAGCTCTCTTCTGAAGAGAAGACAGAGTGATGCCTCATGCAACGTATAGACAAGTCATCACTGCTCTTTGACAACAGATATCTCAGGGCTCTGATCATTCCTCTGCTGATAGAGACTCTTCTATCGGTCACCATCGGAATGATGGATACAATCATGGTCGCCCGTGTCGGAGAGCACGCGGTCTCAGGTGTCTCCCTCATAGACAGCATCGCGAATCTCCTGATCTTCCTCTTCTCAGCCTTCGCGACGGGAGGCGCTGTCGTGGCATCCCAGTATCTGGGAAGGAAGGACGAGAAGAGCGCCTGCTTCTCTGCAAAGCAGCTGATGTATCTCTCGATCGCATTCTCGCTGGCTGTATCCATCATCATACTCATATTCCGGAGGGGTGTGCTTGATCTCATCTATGGTCACATAGAGAGCAACGTAATGGATTCCGCACTCTCCTACTTCACTCCCATCCTGATCTCATTCCCGTTCCTTGCCGTTCTCAACAGCTGCAACGCACTCTTCAGATCGATGGGAAAGAGCAGGATAACGATGATCGTCGCGATCATCATGAATCTGATAAACGTATCCGGAAACGCGTTCTTCATCTATGTCCTTGATCTTGAGACCTTCGGAGCGGGGCTGGCATCCCTGATCTCAAGAATCGTGGCCTGTGCCTACATGGTGTACAAGGTATCGAGGAAGAGCGAGCAGATACATGTCGAGAATCCGCTGAAGGTGGAGGTCGATCTACCGATGATAAGGAGGATACTGAGGATCGCCCTTCCCTCCGGAATCGAGAACAGCGTCTTCCATATCGGAAAGATACTCATAAGCTCGACAGTCGCATCGTTCGGGACGACATCAATCGCCGCGAACGCTGTATTCAACGCGCTCTCGACATTCGCGAACATCCCGGGATCGGCCATCGGCATGGCAGCAGTCACCGTGGTCGGACAGTGCTGCGGTGCGAAAGAGTACCATCAGGCAACATATTACGGAAAGAAACTTCTCGGTCTCACATACCTCATGATGGGTGTGACATGTCTCACAATATTCATACTCACACCGGAGCTTGCAAGGCTGTACAACCTTTCCGATGCGGCCTACTCGCTGGCTGTGACCGCGACACGGCTCAATATGTGGCAGACAATCCTGTTCTGGCCTCTTGCCTTCACCATCCCGAACTTCCTGAGGGCTGCTGGAGATGCGAAGTTCACAATGATCGTATCGATAGTCTCCATGTGGCTTTTCCGTGTTCTTCTCTCAAGAATACTCGGAGTGAATCTCGGGTGGGGATTCATAGGCGTGTGCTGGGGAATGTTCATAGACTGGTACTGCCGTGGCATCTTCTTTGTCTGGCGGTTCGTCAGAGGCGGATGGAAGACCAAGACCGTCGTATGAAAGAAACAGGACCGCTTCTCTTTCAGATGAAAGGAGATACGGTCCTGCATTCTTTACATGGATGATGCATCACACCATGTTCTCGGTAGCCTTCCAGAGCTTCTCCAGATTGTAGAACTCCCTCAGCTCCTGACTCATCAGGTGGATGATGACATCACCGCAGTCAATCAGCTCCCAGCCATCGGTTCCTGGAGACTTGTGTCTGTTGTTGACCTCGAGTCCGAGCTCCTTGAGCTCTGTCCAGATCTGATGGACAACACCCTTCAGGTGTCCGACTGAAGATACTGTCGCGATGACGAACGCATCTGTCCATGAACACTCATTCTCCATGTCGATGACAACGACATCGGTACACTTGTGATCCTCAAGATAGCTCCTGAGTCTTTCTGTTTTATTTCTGATATCCTCTTTCATATCTCTATCTCCATCGCAGCATCCACCCATCTTCCGATGAAATCCAGCGCATCTTCCCAGGAGGAGGCGGACGGAAGTATGCTCTCAAGCCTGTATTCCATATATCCACCCTCTCCAGCATGAAACGCAGAGAGCAGGGATTCATCAAAAGATGATGAAAGCTTGTTTATAGTATCGAGAAAAGCCGTATTCTCCAAGTCCTTGGCATTTTTCCACAAAGCCGCCTCAGGAGAGGATGAATGCGTCTCCTTCGCAAGCATCATGAGAAGATTCCTTCTCTGGAAATAATCGTCCCATGATACTGCTGTAATGTTCTCCTCAGGGATCGAGAAGAGCGCGCTTACAGCATCCTTTCCGTCCAGTCCTGAAAGCTCCTCGATTTGTCGGAGCCCCGAAAGCCCTATTCTTATCATGATTGTGCTCCTGTCATGTCCGAGGTAGACGACAGCCGCTCCGTCGGAACAGAGAGCCATGCGGCCACTTTCCTCAGGACTGCATGACACGAAGAGCATGACAGAGAGAATGACAGCCAGAATCCGTCTCAAAGCTTTCCTCCGTCCTTTATGAAGGAATAGAGCTCAGTGGAGACTCCTGCCTCCGCTATCCCATCCCTCCGGAAGTACTTTCTCTGCATGTCCATGATCGTGATGATCATGTCCTCCAGAGACTCTCCGGAGAATATCCTCTCCCTGTCCTCATCTGTAAGATGCTTCCTCCCGGGCTCTGTATAGTCAGCGATATATACGACAGCTCCATATGGTCCCATATCCTTCGAGCCGAGGGTATGGTGTCTGACAGCTGTCTTGTAGTATCCGGGGACCTCTCCCTCCGCGTCCTCATCGAAATGGACGGCGGCCAGCGCTCCATGCAGGAGCATCGGATTCAGCTCCTCCTCAGGAAAGACATCGATGCCATGCTCCCTGCAGATCCTGACGGAATTCCCGTCTGCCGAGTATCTGTATGCATCATGGTATATTCCGATATATTCAGCAGCTCCGGTATCCAGATCAAAGCGGGAGGCGAGCATTGATGACACCTCCGCGACTCCGAGCGAATGCTGGAAGCGGGATGGTTTTATCATTCTCTGTACCTTCGCCTCAAGGGATGTATAGCTTATGCTCATCTATGTATCTCCTGACAGATGGTGTGAGCATTCCAGTCTCACCCATCCTTATCTCGGTGCTGGAAGCATGGACCTTGCTGCTTCTGAGGAAGATTACCTCAGCTGATGTATGGTTGACCGCGTCTCCGTTTCTGGTGAAGCACCAGAACCTCACATGGGAGGAAAGATAGTCAAAGTCATGCCAGAGAGGAAGCTTCTCCAGATGATCGTCACCTATGATGAAATCGACCTTGCCGTCAGATGAAAGCTCGTCGAAAAGATGTCTGATCGTATCCGAGGTGTAGCTTACCCCGCTCTGCATTCCCTCCCAGTCAGAGACGGTCACGGCAAGCTTGTCTGAGGGATACTCCATTCTGTAGTCATCCACCAGAAGTCTCACCATTTCCAGTCTGTCAGCAAATGACGCAGGCTCCGTTCCCTGTTTGAAGTTGGATATGCGTGCAGGCATCACCAGAAGTTCTCTGAATGGAGTGAGAAGCGATACCTCATGGAATATGTGCATGTGCCCGATATGCGGAGGATCGAATGTTCCTCCGAAAAGGGCTGTTCTATTCGTCTTCACTCTCTCTGTAATAGGCATCCGTATCGGGACGTGAGGTGAATCCGCCTCCGTCTGCCTTCTCTTCCTCACCGGCGAGAGCCAGGTGGAGAAGCTCATGCTTCACTTCCTCTACAAGATCATCACGGTAGATCGAGAGCGGAAGGACGGTCATGTCACTGTACTTCGCTTTAAGCTCCTGGAATCTCTCCTCGGTACCATCCTCGTCGATCTTCGTTCCGATTAGGATCCTCCTCTTGTCCGAAAGATCTGAGCTGTACTTCTCAAGTTCGGAAAAGAGCTTGTCATATGCATCGAGGTAGCTGTCATCGGAAAGATCCACCATATAGCAGAGACCCTTCGTCCTGGATATGTGCCTGAGGAACTTGTAGCCCATACCGGCTCCCTCGGAAGCACCTTCTATGATTCCCGGGATATCTGCGATGACAACATCCTGATCGCCCTCACGGAGGACTCCCAGAACAGGAATCTTTGTCGTGAAAGGATAGCCTGCGACCTTGGAGCGCGCATTGGTGAAGAGATTTATCAGAGAGGATTTTCCGGCATTCGGGAATCCGACAAGGCCGATGTCCGCGATAATCTGCAGCTCCAGCCCTACCCTCATCTCCTGACCGGGCTCACCAGGCTGTGCGAAACGTGGTGTCTGCCTGACAGCTGTGCGGAAATGCCAGTTTCCAAGGCCTCCGCGTCCGCCTTCGAGGAAGACGAATCTGTCGCATCCCGTGAGATCCTTGATGACCTCTCCTGTCTCCGCATTCCTGATGACAGTTCCAGGAGGAATCGCGATCTCTACATCAGTACCGCGGCGGCCAGCGGATCTGTCTGCCTGGCCCGGTCTTCCGTTCTCAGCTCTGAATGACCTTGTGAGATTGAGATGG